>JANNNT010000539.1:0-7486 GCA_031398685.1 Rhodocyclaceae bacterium
ACTTCACCGATGTTGGAAAACGCGCACGCCCTACAACGAAACCACGTATCTCAACGCCTTGAGAAAGCGAGGGTCACCCCTTCTAAAAAACCTCATGCCGGATGCAAAAAACACTTGACGGACCACCTCAGGGCGTGAAGCCGGGTGCTAAGCATGAGGATCTCCTTCGTATTTTGCGAAGTTGAATTGAGGTCAAAACAGGTTTATTCCATTCGACAAAAATCCGATGATTTGGACTTGTCGACTTTCCCTTGAGCGCTGTCCGGCCAGCTCCATGACGATTCCACGCCTTTCCGGCTTCCGCAAAGAAATACACTGTTCCATGTACCCAGGAATAGGGTGCCTAGCGTAGCGCTAACTACGCCCTTCGTTACTAGACTGGCTACACGGTGATGCCGAATGGCGGCTTTCACCGAGCAAGACCAGCCCGGGCTTCCGGGGGAGGAGATGCAGAATGTCTCTAGCACTCGGTTTCCACGATACCCCGCGCTCCGCGGTCAGGAGCCAGGGATTTACCTTGCTGGAACTCCTGGTCGTGATGGTCATCATTGGTCTTCTGGCCGGCTTCGTCGCCCCGCGCTATTTTTCCCAGATCGGCAAGTCGGAAGTGAAGGCGGCCAAGGCCCAACTCGATGCGCTGGAAAAGGCGCTGGATCAGTACCGACTGGATGTTGGTCATTATCCGAATATGGAACAGGGCCTGGCGGCGTTGATGGCTCGGCCGGCCAACGAACCCAGATGGGATGGCCCCTACCTGAAGCGTGACGTGCCCAAGGATCCCTGGGGCAATGCGTATGTCCTGACCGTTCCCGGACAGCACGGGGATGTCGATCTGCTCTCCTACGGTAAGGATGGCCAGCCGGGCGGCGCTGGCGAAGCCGCCGACATAAGCAACTGGTGAGGCGAGAAAAAAATGCGCTTCGAGATCACGGCAATGCGCGGAATGGCGGGGGTCACGGCTCTGGCCCTGGAGGCCAGCGATGCCGACGATGCCAAACGCCAGGCCATGGCCAAAGGCTACAAGGTGATCGCCGTGCGTGCCTGCAGGGCTCGACTGCGGATTCCCAGCTTGCGCCGCACAGCTTTCCCGCTGGTTCAGTTCAGCCAGGAGCTGCAGTTTCTGCTGGAGGCCGGTCTGACATTGGTCGAGGCCGTGGAAACCCTGACCGAACGCGAGCAGCGGCCGGAAATCAGGGTCTCCCTGTCGAAAATCGTTTTGAACTTGCAACAGGGGCAGCCGTTCTCCCATGCCTTGCGCCAATGTGCCGGGCAGTTTCCGCCCTTGTACGTGGCCAGCGTCCAGGCCAGCGAAAAGACCGGCGCCATGACTGAGGCGCTTGCGCGCTATGTCGAGTATCAACTCCAGGTCGAACGCGTTCGTCGTCAGGTGGTTAGCGCCTCAATTTATCCGGCACTGCTGGCCGTGGTCGGCAGCCTGGTCGCCTTGTTCATGCTGGGGTACGTGGTGCCTCGCTTCAGCCACATTTACAAAGACCTCGGTCGTGACCTGCCCATGCTGTCGCGCTGGCTGATGAACTGGGGCCAGTTCATCGCCGATCACACGCTGCTGGCCGTGATGGCCTTAATCGCTGGCGTGGCCGCCATGGTTTTCCTGGTCCGTTATCCGGCGTTTCGACAGCACGTGCTGCGCGTCCTGTGGGCACTTCCCGGCATTGGTCAGCACATGCACGACTATCAGCTGGCTCGCTTCTACCGCTCGCTGGGCATGCTCCTGCGCGGCGGAATGCCGGTGGTGACCGCCCTGCACATGGCTATGGATCTCCTGCAGGGTACGCTGCGCAGGCAACTGGCCCACGCCTCGGCCGACATCCAGGAAGGTCAGCCCATCTCGCGTGCCATGGAGCGCAACCAATTGACCACCCCGGTTGCGCGACGCCTGCTGATCGTGGGGGAACGTACCGGCCGCATGGGTGAAATGATGGAACGCATCGCGTCTTTCCACGAGGACGAGACCGCCCGTTGGGTGGAGAGCTTTACCCGCCTGTTCGAGCCCTTGCTGATGGTGTTCGTTGGTGGCGTCATCGGCCTGATCGTCCTGCTCATGTACTTCCCTATCTTTGATCTGGCAGGGAGCATCCAATGAACATGTTTGACCATCTCCCCGAAACGGATCTTGCCTTCAGTCCCCAGGCCATGCGCCTGGCGCGGGCCGCCGCCAACGATGAGCGGAATCTGGTCGATGTCCTGGAGGAACGCTCAGGGCTGGATTCAGCAACCTTCGTGCGTGCCCTGGGGTACAAGCTGCGCTACCCGGTGCTCGATATGGATGGGCTCTATCGGCTTGCCGCGGCTTTCGATGTGCTGCCCTTTGCCGTCGCGTTGCAACGGGAATGCCTGGCTCTGCGCGACGTTCAGGGTCGGTTGCGCCTGGTAACCGGCGATCCGTTCGACACCCGACTCTGCGCCTGGGCGGAGCAACAGATTGGCGAGGATTTCTCCTGGTGGCTTGCCCATCGGTCGGATGTGGCCGCCTACCTTTCGCGCTTCGAGGAGACGCTGCGCGCGATGGACAGCATGCCGACCCTGGAAGATCAGGATCGCCGTGCCCATGCCGGTGTCGAGCAACTCACGTTCAAGAGTATCAGTGAGGACACCAGCCCAGTGGTCAAACTGGTGCACTCGACCCTCTACGATGCCTTGCGGGCACAAGCCAGCGATATTCATCTGGAAACCGGGCCGGCCGGGCTGACCATCAAATACCGCATCGATGGCGTCTTGCGCACGGTCAGTGCGGTCGGCGGACAGGATCTGGCGGAGCAGGTGATCTCGCGTATCAAGGTGATGTCGGAACTCGATATCGCCGAACGCCGCGTTCCGCAGGATGGGCGGTTCAAGGTGGCAGCCAATAGCAAGGAAGTGGATTTCCGCGTGTCCATCATGCCCTGCATTTTCGGCGAGGACGCGGTGTTGCGTATCCTCGACAAGCAAACGCTGACCGATCAGATCAAGGGCCTGCGCCTCGATTACCTCGGTTTCGACGCCGCCGCCATAGCGGCGGTGCGCCGGCTGTCCTCCGAACCCCACGGCATGCTGCTGGTGACCGGCCCCACCGGCAGCGGCAAGACCACCACGCTTTACGCCGCCATCAGCGAAATCAATAGCGGCCAGGACAAGATCATCACCATCGAGGACCCGGTCGAGTACCAGCTTCCCGGCGTTCTGCAAATCCCGGTCAATGAGAAGAAAGGGCTGACCTTCGCGCGCGGCCTGCGCTCCATCCTGCGCCATGATCCGGACAAGATCATGGTTGGCGAGATCCGCGACCCGGAAACGGCGCAAATCGCCATCCAGTCGGCGCTTACCGGGCATCTGGTGTTCACCACGGTGCATGCCAACAACGTTTTCGACGTTATCGGCCGCTTCATCCACATGGGCGTCGATCCCTACAGCTTCGTTGCCGCCATGAATGGCGTTCTGGCCCAGCGTCTGGTGCGCATCAATTGTCCGCAATGCAGCGCCGAGGACGTGCCGAGCGAACAGTTGCTGATCGATTCCGGCCTTGATCCCGGGATGGTCATCGCCCACCGTGCCGGCCGCGGCTGCGGCCACTGCCATGGCACGGGCTATCGCGGTCGCAAGGCCATCGCTGAGGTGCTCAATCTCAATGACGCCATCCGGGAACTGATCATTGCCCGGCAGCCGGTGCGGCTGATTCGCGAGGCGGCCCGGGCCAACGGCACCCGCTTCCTGCGCGAGAGCGCCATGGAACTGGTTCTGCGCGGCGAAACTACGCTGCAGGAGATCAATCGTGTCACGCTGGTTTCCTGACTCCTTGCGGATTGGTTTTTCTCCCGATCGGGTGGTGCTCGAGCACCAGACGGTCAATCTGAAGCTGATCGGCGCCAGATCGCGGGTCCTGCAGCGGCAGGTGCTGGACACCGGCAGCCAACCGGGCCGCAAGAACTGGGACGGGGCGCTGCAGGTCCTGGCTACGGCGCTGGAGGCTTATCGCCACGGATACTGCGCAGTGAGCGTGATACTGGCCAACAGTTTGGTCCGCTATGCGCTGGTTCCGCAAAGCCATCTGCTCAGTGCAGAGCAGGAAACCGCCGTGCTTCAGCATTGTTTTCACGAAATCTACGGCTCCGCCGCCGAACAGTGGGAACTGCGCCTCAGCGCGGCTTCCGGGGTGCCGCTCCAACCGGCCACCGGCGTGGATCGTTCCTTGCTCGACGGCCTGCGCGCCCTGTTCTCCGACAGCCGGCTGCGCCTGCGCTCGATCCAGCCACGCCTGATGGCGGTCTGTAACGAACATCGTGCGGTGATGGGTGGCGGACCCGCCTGGCTGCTGCTCGTGGAGCCGGGCAATCTCTGTCTCGGTCTGATCGCAGGCGGGGGGCTGGCCCGGCTGCGCAGCCTGCGCAGCGGCAAGACTTGGGCGTCTGATCTGCCCTGGCTGCTGGAGCGCGAGACCTGCCTGGCCGAACTCGATGTCGCCCCCGGCGATGTCTTGCTGTGGCATCGCGACGGAGCACCGCTCGCCACCCTTGCCGCCGAACCCCTGCGCTTGCATGTGTTGCAGGATCGGTTGCAGGATCCGCTGCCGGTTGAAGCGGGCGCTGACAGCGAGGCTTTGGCCCTTGCCGGGGACTAATGCCATGCAGACTTTACATCTCGATTATCAGCGCCGTTTCCGGCCCTTCCCGACCCTGGGCGGGGTCCTGCTGGTTGGTGCCCTGGTCCTGACCCTGCTGACGGGTCGCCAGTATCTTTACTTCGCCCAGCTTCTCGCTTCTCTTGAAGAGCGGGCGGATAAGGTGGAGCGTATCGCCCGGCCCACCGATGTGACACTCAAGGCCAGCCCTCAGGACAAGGAAAAGGTAGCGCGCGAGGTGACCCGGGCCAACGAGGTTCTACGCCGAATCACCCTGCCGTGGGACGAACTGTTCCGCGCCGTGGAATCTGCCAGCCCGAAGAATGTCGCCTTGCTGGCCACGGACCCGGATCCGGACAAGCAGGTGCTCAAGATTGTCGGCGAGGCCAAGGATGTCGCATCCCTGCTCGAATATATGCACAACCTCGAGGCCAATCCGATGTTTCAAATGGTGACGCTACAGAGCCACCAGATACAGCAGCAGGATCCACAACGTCCCATCCGTTTCTCACTCGTCGCAAACTGGAAGGATCGGCGATGAAACAGCACGACCTGGAATTTGATAACACGGCTGGAGAAATCGGCCGTACGGAGCAGGTCTGGATTGCGCCAGCGTGGTTGCGCGGCGCCCTGCAGGTGCAGCCACGGCAACTGGTGAGCCGACTGGGCCTTCCCGGAATCATTGCGATCGGTCTGTTCACCGCCTGTGCGGCCTTTTACGTCTCGGTCGTGATGCCGCTGGATAAGAAGATCGATGAAGTCCAGGCGACCGTTCGCACGCTTTCCGAGCGCGTCGAACGGGTCGCAAGTGGTTCGCGCCAGGGTGTTCTGCCGGTCTCGCAGCAGCTGACGGAGTTCTATCGAATTTTCCCGCAACAGAGCCAGTTGACCGACACCGTGGGCAAGATTTTCGAGATCGCCGCCATGCAAGGTATCGCTCTTCAGCAGGGGGAATACCGGGTGGCCGAGGATCAGGCCGGAAAGCTGCGGCGATTCCAGATACTTCTGCCGGTAAAAGCCGAGTATCCACAGATCAGGCGTTTTCTCACCAGTCTCGCGGCCGACGTGCCTACCGCCGCGCTCGAACACGTGCAGTTCGAACGGCAGAAGATCGGCGATCCCTTAGTGGAAGCGACGATCAAGCTGGCGCTTTACGTGGATCAGGGATCATGAACATTCGCTGGCGTCCCGGCCGGTTGGGCGTGCTCTGCATCACTGCGGCGGCCATCGCGGTCGCGGCGGTTCCGGCAACGCCGCCGCCGTCAACCAGTGCGGTCACGGCGCGGGCAGCCGAGCGTCCACGCTTGCGGGCAGCGCCACCGGAAGCGTTTGTAGTTCAACTTGATATGGAACGGCTGAGGCGGTTACAGCCAGCCAGGGACGATGCCGCCTCGATCGCAACGGCCTCCAGGTCGGTGGCGGATGAGGGAGTGGCCGATGTGGAGCAGACGGAGGGTCCGATGACACCCACGGAGGAACCCGTGGCGACACAAGAAGATCCGGCCAAGGTCGAAATCGTCAATGCCTTTGCCACCAAGAGCTGGTACGTGCAGCCGCCGCCACCGCCACCGCCCAAGCCCGTACCGCCACCCAAGCCCACTGCGCCGCCCTTACCGTTTGCCTTCGTCGGGCGTTACGAAAATCCGGGGGCTCCGGCGATCATCCTGCTGCTTCTGGGAGACCGGCTGTACACGGTTACCGAAGGCGATTCGATCGACGGTATCTACCGCGTCGATCGCGTGGAAAAGGGGCGAGTGGAACTGACCTACTTGCCGCTGAAACAGAAGCAGGTGTTGCAAACCGGGGAGCCCGGCTAATGCAGGACAGACGGAGATTCATGGCTATGGACACTTCGCGTTGGTCATCTGGCCGAAGCCTTGCAGCAATTCTGGCGTCGGTCTGGGTCGTATGGGGTTGTGCATCCGCAGGTTCCCAGCAGCATAAGGAGGGCATGACCTTGCTCGATCAGGGACGTTTCGAGGAGGGCTTGGCGAAGCTCGACGAGGCCATCCGCCTGGGCCCGGATCAACTGGGTTACCGCACGGCCATGCTCACCCAGCGCGAACGTATCGTCAGCCGTTTGCTGGCCACCGCCGAAGCTGAGCGTCGGGCCGGGCAACCGGACATGGCGCGTGCCAGCTATGGCAGAATTCTGCGTCTGGATGCCAACAATGTTCCGGCCAGAACGGGTCTGGGTGCCCTGGATTCTGACAAGCGCCACGCGGCGATGATCGAAGAGGCGCTCGATTTGTTCAACAAGGGCAATTTAGAGGGCGCGCGGCTGTCGCTCAAACCGGTGTTGCTTGAGAACCCTGCCCGTGAGGAGGCTCAGAACCTGCTGCGGCGTATCGACGAGAAATCGAACAGCGTGCTTTCTGCCAGTCCGACACTGCGTGGCAAATTCAAGAAGCCGGTCAACCTTCAGTTTCGTGATGCCAGTCTGAAAGTCGTGTTCGAGGCGCTGTCGCGTACCAGCGGCATCAACGTGCTGCTGGACAAGGACGTCAAGGGGGACACCAAGACGTCGATTTTTGTCAGTGAAGTCTCGGTCGAGGACGCGATCGACCTGATCCTGCTGCAGAACCAGCTGGAAAAGAAGATCGTCAGCGACAACACGGTGTTCGTCTATCCGAACTCCCCAGCAAAGCTCAAAGATTATCAGGATTTGAAAATCCGGAGTTTTCACCTGTCCAATGCCGATCCCAAGCAGATGCTGACCATGATCAAGACGCTGCTGAAGACCAAGGATATCTTCATCCATGAGAAGACCAACTCCATTGTCATTCGTGACACGCCCGACGCGATCCGCCTGGCGGAGCGCCTCATCGCCGACCAGGACAGCCCCGAGCCGGAAGTGATGCTGGAAGTGGA
>JANNNT010000549.1:0-8702 GCA_031398685.1 Rhodocyclaceae bacterium
CCAGGGTAGTCGCTTACCCATCATTCTGGTGTCTGGCTACTCCGAAATCCCCTCTGCGGTCCAGGCGATCAAGAAGGGAGCGTTTGATTTTCTCGAAAAGCCGGTCGATGGCGCTCTCTTGGTCGAAAAAGTGCAGAGCGCGCTGATACGAAGCCGACAACTCCATGCGCAATACCTTGCCCAAGTAACCTGCGAAGCAAGGCTGGCACTGCTGACCGCAAAAGAGCGCGAGGTTGCAGAACTGGTTGTCGAAGGCAAATCCAGCCCGCAGATTGCTCAGGCCCTCAACATCAGTGTGCGCACGGTAGAGAACCACAGGGCGCGGCTGATGGAAAAACTGCGCGTCGAATCGATCCCCGATTTGGTCAAGCTTTTCTTCTAAAGCAAATCGCGGTCAATGAACGTATCGTACAAAAGTTTCCGACTCCGGGTTTTGCTGGCGCTACTCGCCGTTGTTGTGCTCATCGTAGCGGGTACCGCGGCGCTTGAGGCGATCGAGAAAGAGTCTCGGAGAAATATCACTGACCACGTGACCAGCAATTTGGAAACGATGTCGCGGGGGATTGTGCTGCTTCAGCAGGATTCGGTCGCACGTGCCCGCAAAATAGCCGATGAACCACAGCACAAAGAACTCGTCGCGCGGCTTCTGGCCCGGCCTGACGATGCGTCGATCCATGGGGCGTTTGAAGCGTGGATCACTCCGCTCTACCAGAGCCGTGGCTTCGACGACTACTCGCTCATCTCGGCAGACGGCAAGCAGGTCATTACGGCGGGCACCCGGCCTTATATCGGCCAGTTGCCGCTGCCTTCCACTCGGGAGACGCTCCGGCGTGCCGAATTGCTGCTGGCGGGCGCGGTGACGCCACCGATCTCGGCAAAACATCCGTTTTCCACGCTCATGGTCGAGAATCCTTCAGCCTATGCCTACCAATTGTCGTGCGCGCACGTTGATCAGGACGGGCGGCGGATGGCGTTCTTGTGTTTGCACGAGAATCCGTCGTTGCGGCTCTACCGTCTGTTGCGCGATGGTCGACCCGGGGTTACAGGAGAAGCCTACGTGGTCGATCAGGAGGGGGGAATCCTGTCTCCGGTTCGTTTCGAGAAAAACCTGGCGACTCCTGAAGGGGCTGAGTCGGGGTGGAGTCTCTTCCAGTTGTCAGCACGGGCCATGCCGAAGCGGGAGGACAACGGCCTGGCTGATCCGGCATTGATCAGCACGGAACCGCTGACGCGAGTCGTGGCGCGCTTGCTTGAATTCAATTCCTTCGATACCGGTTTGCTTGAAGACTACGCCGATTATCGCGGGCGCCTGGTGGTTGGCGCCGGTCGCTGGTTGCCCGACGCCGCGCTGGGTCTTATCGTCGAGGAAGACCTGGATGAGGCCTTTCGCTCTTACCATTTTGCACGCCGTGCGCTTATCGCCCTGATCGGGCTTGGTACGCTCCTGATCGTCGCGTTGACCTATGTCGATTGGCGTTCGCGCCGTTCACTGGAGCGTAGCGAGCAGCGGCTGGCGGCTTTTCGCGATTACATTCCAGCCGGACTAAACATGAAGAGCGCTGCCGGACACTATCTGATGGCCAATCCCGTTTTTGAATCCAGTTTCCATTTTTCATCCGGCCAGGTGCTGGGCAAGACCGATGCCGAGTTGTTCTCGCCGCAAATTGCCCGCGAACTTGAGGCCGAGCACACCCAGGTGATACGTACCGGTCGCCCACTCTCGCGGAACTACACGCAGCGTGAGGGCGACGGTCGGGAACGGACCTACAGTACGGTGAGATTTCCCGTGCTTGGGGAGAAGGACGGATCTGTGGTTGCCGTGGGCGCGGTCGCTCTGGACATAACCGAATTGATTCGTACGCAGCATGATCTCGAGGAGCTCACACAAACGCTTGAGAACAAGGTTGCCGAAAGGACCGAACAGTTGGCGGCAGCACGCGATATGGCGGAGACGGCAAGTCGGGCCAAAGAAGAGTTTCTCGCGAACATGAGCCACGAGATCCGTACCCCGTTGAATGCCATCATCGGCATGGGCCACTTGGCGGCGCATGTCAACGCCGATTTGCGCGTCGGGCACTACCTCGGGCGAATCCAATCCTCAAGCCAGCATCTCTTGGGAATCGCGAACGACATTCTCGATCTTTCGAAGATCGAGGCAGGCAAACTTCAAATCGGTGTTGCGGAATTTTCGCTCGACAGCATGCTGGGTCATGTCTCCGGTTTGGTGTCTGAACAAGCCGATGCCAAGGGTTTGGAGTTGATCATCGACATTGCGCCTGGCCTGCCGTGTCGCTTGATTGGTGATGCGAAACGCATCGGCCAGATTTTGATCAATTTCGCCAACAATGCAGTTAAATTTACGGAGCAAGGCGAGATCGTGCTGCGGGTGCTGGAGCTTGGACGTAACGGCGGACGGATAAGTTTGCGCTTCGCGGTCGAGGACACCGGAATCGGTATCGCCAAAGACAAATTGCCGCTCCTGTTTTGCCCGTTTCAGCAACTCGATGGCTCGATGTCCCGACAGTTCGAAGGCTCAGGTCTCGGTCTCGCGATCAGCAGGAATCTGGCCGAGCTGATGGATGGAACGGTGAATGCTACGTCGCACCCTGGAAAGGGCAGTGTTTTCTCGCTCGACCTTTCCCTGGAGATGGCCGGTTCACCAGCGAACATTTTACCGATCGACTTACACGACCTCCGCGCCCTCGTAGTGGACGACAATGCGCATGCGCGCCGATTGTTGGTCGAGCAACTGCTTTCGATGCCGTTTCGGGTTGATGAGGCCAATAGCGGGCAGCACGCAGTCGAACTGATCGCCAGAGCGGATAGCGATGAACTGAGCTACGACGTTGTTTTCCTCGATTGGAAGATGCCGGGATTGAACGGACTGGAAGCCGCTGAGCAAATACGGCAACGGTCGTCGCATCCGGATCGTCCCCGTTTGATACTGCTTGTTTCAGGCGGGCAGCACGTTCGCGAAGGCCTCGACCCTTTGTGCATCGATGCAGTGCTGGCCAAACCGGTGACTCCCACCGAACTTCTCCATGCCGTTATCACAATGTTTGACCCCGCGCACGCCAGGACGAAGGAGAGTTCCGCTGCAATTGAGCGATGGGAACGTTTGGACGGTAGTTCCATCCTGCTCGTTGAGGACAACACGTTCAACCAGGAGGTGGTGCAGGATCTGCTCGAAGTGGTCGGTGCCGAGGTTACTGTCGCCAGCGACGGATTGCGAGGCATTCAGTTGCTCGGAAGCAAGTCCTTTGATCTGGTACTGATGGACATCCATTTGCCGAATATGGACGGTTTCGAGGCGACCGCTGAAATCAGGAAAGACCCGAAGTTTGCATCTCTGCCGATTGTTGCGTTAACGGCCAATGCGCTGGAAGGCGACCTTGAACGCTGCCTGGCTGCAGGAATGAACGACTATATCGCCAAGCCCATTCATCCCAGCCAGATGTTCTCGATCCTCTCGCGTCACCTTCGTGGCGCATCCACGATGGAAACGGTAGGTTCAACGGCGCAAAGAGGGCGTGACAAGAAAGCGCTTCATCGTGGCCGGTCTGACGGAAACGAATTGCTTCTCGCCAAACTTTCCCAAATTCCCGGCATAAATGTCGCCCCGGCGGTCGTCCGCCTGTTGGGGCGGCAGGACCTGTATATTCAGTTGGCCTGTCGCATAGCGGCTGAGCGCACCGGCCTGGTGGAGAAACTGGAAGCGGCACAGCGTGCGGGTGATCGCGACGCAATGGTCGAACTGATACACGGCGCCAAGTCGATGCTCGGCATGTTGGGGGCCGATGCGCTGCAGCAGCGCTGTATCGATCTCCAGAAGGGCCTGGACGAGGGTTCCTCGGTGGACGTAGATATGGGCTCCTTTGCCGATGACCTGGCACTGCTGCTGCGGCGGCTGACCGATGCGCTACAGATGGACGCCGAGTCCAGCGCCTGACTCAAGCAAAGCGGCGGCGGGTGCCACTTCTGAAGCGAGCGTCTGAGTATCCCGGGTCGTGACAGGAAGGTTGCGCTCGTTTGCCAACACGGCGGCCGGGCTTTTCCCTGAGTAGTTTTACTCCCCCGGTTTTTTGCACACCGGGAAGCGATATGCAATTCTTCGCAGCGCTGTATTCCTAATGCTCAACTATCCAAGAGGAGGAGTGAAAATGAAGAAAGTTCTAGCCCCGATCGCGCTGGCCATCGCCATGATCTTTACTGCTGGAATCGGCCAGGCAGCCGATATCAAGGAACGCACCGCCAAGTTCCCGATCGTGAATGCCATCGACCATCCACAAGGACTGGGTGCGCAAAAATTCGTCGAAGTCGTTGAAAAGAAGAGTGACGGCAAGATCAAGATCAAGGTTTTCCCGAACGGAACCCTGGGTGGCGAGCAACAGGTTGCTGCGGCCATGCAAGGCGGCACCATAGAAATATCAGCGATGTCACCGGCTCAGATCGTCGGCACCATCAAGGAATTTGTCGTTCTCGACTTCCCCTTCTCTTTTGCCAACGTCGCCCAGGCCGATGCTGTTCTGGATGGCCCATTTGGTCAGAAGCTGATGGATTACATGCCGGCCAAGGGCTGGGTGGGTCTCGGCTTTATGGAGCAAGGCTATCGCAGCATCAGTAACAGCAAGCGCCCCATCAATAAGCTGGAAGACATCAAAGGTCTGAAAATCAGGACTATTCTGAACCCGCTGTATGTCGACATGCTCAACACGCTGGGCGCCAACGCGGTACCGATGCCCTTCCCGGAGCTCTACTCCGCGCTGGAAATGAAGACCGTAGACGGTCAGGAAAACCCGGAAACATCGGTCGACGCCAGCAAATTCTACGAGGTGCAGAAGTACTTCAGTGGAACCCGGCATATCTATAATCCGCAGATGATCATGGTCGGCAAGAAGTTCTGGGACACGCTATCGGCGGATGAGAAGAAAATCTTTGAGGAAGCCATGGTTGAGGCCCGTGACGTTCAGCGCAAGGCCGCTCGCGCCATGACGGCCAAGTCACGCAAGGTGCTCACCGATCACGGCATGCAGCTCAATGAAATCGAACCGGCGGAACTCTCCCGCATGAGGGATGCCGTCAAACCGGTTACCGACAAGTATGCGGCCCAACTGGACCCGGCTCTTGTCAAGGCGTTCTACGCCGAACTGGAAAAGACCAAAAACCTCAAGTAACTGCGCGATGGCGTAAGAGGAACGCTCCGGATCATTCTTCCGACCCGGAGCGGCTCAGCCTGCTGATGACTACCTGCGGCAACTATCTTGGCAAATCACCGGGTGACACCGTCCGAGCTCAGCCGTTGCCGTTTGTTCTTCCGACATAAATTCGCCGAGCAAATCCATGAAAGCCTTTGAAAAATATCTGATGCATGCCATGAACACCATCATCGTCGTCTCGCTGGCGTTGATGGTCATCATGGTCTTCAGCAATGTCGTACTGCGCTATGCATTCAATTCCGGGATCACCGCAACGGAGGAACTGTCGCGCCTCCTGTTTCTGTGGCTGATCTTCATCGGAGCCATTGTCGCCATGAAAGAGGGCGCTCACCTTGGCGTGGACACCCTGATCGCGCGTTTGCCCCGATCGGGCAAGGTGGCCTGTGCATTGGCCAGCAACGCGCTGATCCTGTGGTGTTGCTACCTGTTTTTTGTTGGCAGCTGGGCGCAAACGGTCGTCGGTATGGGCACCAACATGCCGGCCACCGGTATCTCGATGGCCTTCCATTACGCCACCGGCCTGGTCATGAGCATCGGTATTGCGGTCATCGTCATCGGCAACACCTGGCGCGTACTGACCGGCAAGGCGACGGACGACGAGTTGATCCAGATCGTCGAATCCGAAGAGATCGAAACCGGCGGGGAAGCGCTTGAGGAACCGGCGCACCAAGCCAAACCGAATGCCAAGAAGTAATCGCCACAAAACCGATTCGGGAGAAATGAAATGGTCGTAACCGTATTTCTGGCATCGCTGCTGGGCGCCATGGCACTCGGCATGCCGATCGCCTTTGCGCTGATGGTGTGCGGCATCGCACTGATGCTGCACATGAGTATGTTCGATGCCCAGCTGATCGCGCAAAACACGATTGATGGCGCCGACAACTTTGTACTGATGGCCGTGCCCTTCTTCATGCTGGCGGGCGAATTCATGAATGCCGGTGGCCTGTCGCGGCGCATCGTCAATCTGGCCATGGCGCTAGTCGGCCATATTCGAGGCGGCCTGGGTTTCGTGGCCGTGTTCGCCGCAATCATCATGGCCAGCCTGTCTGGCTCGGCAGCAGCCGATACGGCAGCTATCGGGGTCTTGCTGATTCCGATGATGAAGGAAGCGGGCTACAGCGTGCCCCGCTCAGCCGGGCTGATTGCTGCTGGCGGGATCATCGCGCCTGTCATTCCGCCAAGCATCGCTTTCGTGATGTTCGGTGTTATCGCGCAGGTATCGATCACCAAGCTGTTCATGGCCGGTATCGTTCCAGGCATCATGATGGGCATCAGCATCATGATCGCCTGGGCATGGGTGATCCGCAAGGACAAGCTGAAAGCCAGCCCACGCAAGAGTTTTGCCGAAATCCGTCACGCCGCCATCGACGGCATCTGGGCGCTGATCATGCCGCTGATCATTATCATCGGACTGAAGATGGGCATCTTCACGCCGACCGAGGCGGCGGTGGTCGCCGCCGTGTATGCGCTATTTGTCGGCATGGTGATCTACAAGGAAATCAAGGTTTCCCACCTCTACGGCCTGTTGCTGAGTGCGGGCAAAATAACCGCCGTCGTCATGCTGCTGGCCGGTGCCGCCATGGTTTCATCGTGGCTGATCACCGTGGCGGATTTGCCGGGGCAACTGGCACAAATGCTTTCGCCGTTCATGGACAACCGGATGCTTTTGATGGCGATCATCATGATCGTGGTGGTCATCGTCGGCACGGCGATGGACATGACCCCCACCATTCTGATCCTGACTCCGGTGCTGATTCCAGTCATCAAGCAGGCGGGCATCGATCCGGTCTATTTTGGTGTCGTGTTTGTCATCAACAACGCTATCGGCCTGATCACTCCACCGGTTGGCACCACGCTGAACGTAATTTGCGGCGTCGCCAAGGTCAAAATGGACGAAGTAATCGTTGGCGTAATGCCTTTCTTGATCGCAGAACTGTGCGTTCTGGCCTTGCTGGTTATCTTCCCATCGCTGGTTATGGTGCCCATGCGGTGGTTTATTTAACCCGAGCCGATTCTGGTTTATTTATCGCTGTACTTGTTTCGGTCCGCCGCCGTTTGCAGGGTGACGCAAGGGGTAACGGGCACTGTCTGAGCATCCCCATCGAAAGCCGAGCCAATCAATGAAAATCCTGCTGACCACGACGAGCTTTCAGGACACTCCGGGAGCGCATCATGACCTGCTGGCCAGGAGCGGTTTTGACGTCGTTCGCGAACGCGGGCCGCTTACCGAAGATCAGATGATCGAACTGATTAGAAAGCACGATGGCTTCGATGCCTTTCTCAACGGCGACGATCGCATTACTGCGCGCGTCATCGACGTTGCCGGGCCTCGACTCAGAGTCATAGCCAAATACGGGATCGGCCTCGATTCGATCGATGTCGCGCACGCCACGGCACAGCGCATCCCGGTGCTATTCACCCCCGGAGTGAACCACACCACTGTTGCCGAGCACACTTTCGGCTTGATGATCGCCCTGGCAAAGGAGTTCTGGGTGCACTCCAACGCGGTCAAGAATGGTCAGTGGATTCGCCGAACGGGCCACGAACTGATGGGCAAGACCATTGGCGTACTGGGTCTTGGGCGCATTGGTCAGGAAGTGGTCAGACGAGCCAGAGCCTTCGGTATGCTCTGCGTGGCTTTTGATGTGCACTGGCCCGACGGCTTTGCGGAGGAGCACGCGGTTAAACGCGTAGCGACAGCCGAGGGGGTCCTGCCTCTTGCCGACGTGGTATCTCTGCACATGAGCCTGAACGATGCCAATCGTGGCTTCATCAATGCGCGAACGCTGGCTACGATGAGGAAAGGTGCCTATCTCATCAACACAGCGCGTGGTGGCCTGGTGGTCGAAGCTGATGTTGCGGAGGCGTGCCGAAGCGGGCATCTGGCCGGTTACGGAACCGACGTGGTCGATGAAGAGCCTATGCGGCCGGGGCATCCGTTCCAGAGCATCGATTCCATTTTTGTCACGCCGCACATCGGTAGCCGCACCTTTGAAAGCGTGGAGCGACAGGCCTTGCGGGCGGTAACCAATCTTGTCGAGTTTCTCACGGGTGGGAAGGACTATATTCAGGCAAATAAGTTCTGAGAGAAGGGCGAACTGCCAATTCATATCCACTTTTCCGGAAAACAGTCGTGGACAAGCGATTGGTTCGCGGAAACAGGGACGACCTTTAGGGCGATCTGCAGGAGGCATGGTGTCTATCCGGCCGAGCTGGACACCTGGCGCGCCAGTGCGACGACGGCGTTGGCCGAGCCGGAGGCGGCCAGAGCCAGTCCGCAAGCGATGCGACAGGACAAGAAGCGGATCAAGGAGCTTGAGCGCGAGTTGTTACGGAAAGACCGGGCGTTGAGGCTGTAGAAAAACCTATTTTTGACCGGGTTCTGGACAAAAGAATGGCGCGGATTGATCGCGCCATTTTTGTTTTCTGTTTTGCCGAACGATGGAAATTGAATCGTTCCTGTTCGGGTAGCGGCATTCGGGTTCG
>JANNNT010000561.1:0-2852 GCA_031398685.1 Rhodocyclaceae bacterium
CACCAGTTACCACGCCGGCCTGGTTGCCCGTTACTGGCTCGAAGCGATCGCCGGCATTCCCTGCAACGTTGAAGTGGCGAGCGAATACCGTTACCGGGTCTCCGTTCCTGATCCGCAGACGCTGGTTGTTACGCTGTCGCAATCGGGTGAGACGGCCGACACGCTGGCCGCGCTGCACTACGCCAAGTCGCTCGGCATGACCCGTACGCTGTGTATCTGCAATGTGCCCGAGTCCTCCCTGGTGCGCGAGAACGCGCTGCGCTTCATCACCCGCGCCGGCCCCGAGATCGGCGTTGCGTCAACCAAGGCGTTTACCACACAGCTTGCCGCGCTCTACCTGCTGACACTGATCTTCGCAAAATTGCGCGGCCGTCTTTCCGAGCAAGTCGAAGCAGCTGAGCTGCAGGCCTTGCGCCATCTCCCGAGCGCCGTGTCCAAGGTGCTCGAACTTGAACCGCAGATTCGCGAATGGTCCGAACGCTTTGCCATGAAACAGGATGCGCTCTTCCTCGGGCGTGGAAGACACTACCCGATTGCACTTGAAGGCGCGCTCAAGCTCAAGGAAATCAGCTATATCCACGCCGAGGCCTATCCCGCCGGCGAACTCAAACATGGCCCGCTGGCACTGGTCGATAAGGAAATGCCGGTAATCGCCGTTGCCCCGAATGACGTCCTGCTTGAGAAGCTGAAATCCAATCTGCAGGAAGTTCGTGCGCGTGGCGGCGAGCTGTACGTGTTTGCCGATGCCGACAGCGAAATGGTCGCCTCGGACGGCGTGCATGTCATGCACCTGCCCGAGCACTATGGCCAGCTTTCCGCTCTGCTGCACGTCGTACCCTTGCAACTGCTGGCCTACCACGTTGCTTTGGTACGCGGGACGGATGTTGATAAACCGCGCAACCTTGCAAAATCAGTCACCGTGGAGTGAGTTCTAGAGGGCGTTGGGGTCTCAACTCAGATCCTTCCATGGTCCTTGTGAATCATGCGGGTTAAGATACGGCCTTCACTTTTTTGACCACGAGACACGCCATGCCTGTGAAAATCATCGCGTCTACACCGTCGGCCTACGCGTATCCACTGCTCATCAAGCAATTGTTGCACACGCCATTGGCTATTGCTCCGGATCAGGAGATCACCTATCAGGGGAAGCTTCGCTACTCCTACCGCACCCTGCGTGAGCGGATCGGCCGTCTGGCCAGCGGGCTGACCAGACTGGGTGTGGACGCCGGGCAAACCGTAGCGGTCATGGACTGGGACAGCCACCGCTATCTGGAGTGTTTCTTTGCCGTGCCGATGATGGGCGCGGTGCTGCAAACGGTCAACGTGCGCCTGAGTGCCGAGCAGATTCTCTACACCCTCAACCACGCCAAGGCTGATGTGCTGCTGGTCAATCGCGACTTCTTCCCGTTGCTGGCGCCCATCGTGGCGCGCCTAGAAACTGTGAGTCATTTCGTGTTGATCGATGACGAGCAAACGCCGATCGATCGCCCCCCCGTCAGCTTTGCCGCTGAATATGAAAACCTGCTTGCCGACTCCAACTCAAATTTCAGCTTCGAGGACTTCGACGAGAATGCACAGGCCACGGTGTTCTATACGACAGGCACCACGGGTTTGCCGAAGGGGGTGTATTTCAGCCACCGTCAGCTGGTGTTGCATACCCTCGGTGTGGCAACCTGCGTGGGAAGCGCCGCAGCGAACGGGCGGTTGCATCGGGACGACGTTTATATGCCGATCACCCCGATGTTTCACGTTCATGCCTGGGGCTTCCCCTATGTTGCCACCCTGCTTGGGCTGAAACAGGTTTACCCCGGGCGGTATATGCCAGGCACCCTGTTGCAATTGATCAACGAGGAGAAGGTGACTTTCTCCCACTGCGTTCCCTCCATCATGCAGATGCTGTTGAGTCACCCGAGTTGCGATTCCGTCGATCTTTCAGGCTGGAAGGTTCTCATCGGCGGTTCGGCCATGTCGCCAGGTCTGGCACGTGCCTCGCTCAAACGCGGAATTGACGTGCTTACCGGCTATGGGATGTCAGAAACCTGCCCGGTGTTGTCGATTGCGCATCTTCATAGTGAAGATTTTCAGGCCTCAAACGAGCACCAGACCACGTTACGCTGCAAGACGGGATTGCCGCTGCCGCTTGTTGATCTGCGCATCGTAACGCCTGAAATGGACGATGTGGCGCACGATGGCAAGGCCACCGGCGAAGTTGTGGTGCGCGCGCCTTGGCTGACCCAGGGTTATCTCGATGCGCCGCAAGCCTCGCAGGAGCTGTGGGCCGGCGGTTATCTGCATACCCAGGATATCGGCAACATTGACTCGCGCGGCTATCTGAAAATCACCGACCGGATCAAGGATGTGATCAAAACGGCCGGCGAGTGGACCTCATCGCTCCAACTCGAAGACGTGATCACTCAGCACGAAGCCGTGCAGGAAACCGCCGTGATCGGTGTGCCCGACGAGAAATGGGGCGAACGGCCGCTGGCGCTGGTCGTGCTGAAACCTGATTTCGAAGGCAAGGTGACGGAGCACGCGATTCGCAATTTTGCTGCACATCTCGTTGAAACTACGGGTATTTCGCGTCATGGCGTCCTGTTGCAGGTTCGCTTTGTCAACGCGCTGGCCAAAACCAGCGTGGGCAAGATCAACAAACGCGAAATGCGCGAAGCAATCGAGTCCCCGACGCAGTAGTTGCAAGCCACTGGAAAATAGCCGACTCGACGGGGTTGGCGCGCCTCTCGTCATGGTCTTGCCGAGACCTTGGTTGAGTTAAGGGCGAAAAACTGAAGGGTTTTTCTGCTTCGCTTTCCCTTCACTTTTCCACGCCCTGTTTTTTTTGCAGAAACCCCTGT
>JANNNT010000607.1:0-5242 GCA_031398685.1 Rhodocyclaceae bacterium
CCGAATTCGGGCTGGCCTCGTATTTCTACGCCCGCGACGTCGGGCGCATCTTCCGGGTATCCGAGGCGCTCGAATACGGCATGGTTGGCGTGAATACCGGAATGATTTCGACCGAGATCGCTCCCTTCGGCGGCGTGAAATCGTCGGGCCTGGGGCGCGAAGGCTCGCGCCATGGCCTCGATGATTACCTCGAAATCAAATACGTCTGCATCGCCGGGATCTGAACAACACCATTCGTTAACCAGGAGAGCTGCACATGAATTCGATCACCGACATGAAGTCACAGACCAATGGCATGCTGATGGCTCGGCGTGCGGCCGCGCTGCCGCGCGGTGTCTCACAGGCACACGGCGTTTTTGCCGAACGTGCTGAAAACGCCGAGATCTGGGACGTCGAAGGACGGCGCTGGATCGACTTCTGCGCCGGCATCGCCGTGGTCAACACCGGTCATTGCCACCCGCGCGTGATGGCCGCTGCCCGTCAGCAGATGGACAAATTCACTCACACCTGCTTTCAGGTCGTCGCCTACGAATCCTACGTCGAGCTGGCCGAGCGCCTGAACACGCTGGCGCCCGGCGCAACGCCGAAAAAAACCTTCTTCATGAACACCGGTGCCGAAGCGATTGAAAACGCGATCAAAATCGCGCGCGCCTATACCGGGCGCAGCGGCATCATCGCCTTCAACGGCGGCTTCCATGGCCGCACCATGTTCTCGCTGGCGCTGACCGGCAAGGTCGATCCCTACAAGACGGGTTTCGGCCCCTTCCCTTCGGAGGTTTTCCACGCGCCCTATCCCAACGCACTGCACGGCATCACGGTTGATGCGGCCATCGCCGGGCTCGAGCTGATCTTCAAGAACGACATCGAAGCCGCTCGCGTGGCAGCGATTTTCGTCGAACCGGTCCAGGGCGAAGGCGGCTACCTGCCGGCCCCGCCCGAATTCTTCCAGCGTCTGCGTGTGCTGTGTGACAAACACGGCATCCTGCTCGTCGCCGACGAGATCCAGACCGGCGCCGCGCGCTGCGGCAAGATGTTCGCCATCGAGCACTCCGGCGTCGAACCCGACATCATCACCATGGCCAAGGGCCTGGCCGGCGGACTGACGCTGTCGGCAATCATCGGCAAGGCCGACGTGATGGACGCCGCCGTACCCGGCGGTCTCGGCTCGACCTACGCCGGCCACCCGATTGCCGTCGCCGGCGCGCTGGCGGTGCTCGACGTGATCGAGGATGAACAGTTGTGTGCCCGTGCATTGGCACTCGGCGAGAAAACACGCACGCGCCTTGGCGCGCTGAAACCACGTTTCGACTGCATCGCCGAAGTGCGCGGCCTGGGGGCCATGAGCGCCGTCGAGTTCTGCCACGCCGGCGACCCGCAGCGGCCGGCGCCCGAAATCGCCAACGCCCTCAAGGCCGAAGCCGCCAGACGCGGCCTGCTGCTGCTCAACTGCGGGGTCTACGGCAATGTCCTGCGGCTGATGCTGCCGCTGACCATTCCCGACGCCGTGCTCGACGAAGGAATGGATATGCTGGAGGCCGCACTTACCGTTGCAGCCGGGATATAAGTGCGGAAGAGGGGCATCTCCCGACCGTATTTCTGTGTTTCCTTATGGGTTTTTCTGGTGTTACTATCTTTTCGTTATTCTCGTCAAATCATATGAGCGATCAAACGCTTCCTCATTTACCCATTCGGACACAACAATGAACTTCGTGCACAAGATAGTGGTTTCGGCCGGTATGCTCACCCTCGCGCTTGGCAGCGTCCACGCCCAGAACAAGGAACTGGTCGTGGGTTCAAGCGCCACGTACCGTCCCTTCGCCTACGAAAGTCCGACCAAGGAGATCGTGGGCTACGACGTGGATATCATCAAGGCCGTCGCCCAGAAAACCGGTCTGCAGATCAAGATCGTGAACACGCCATTTACCGGTATCTTCGCGGCCCTCAACAATGGCGACGTGGATCTCGTCATTTCCGGCGTGACCATCAACGACAAACGCAAGCAATCGTACGACTTCACCGTGCCCTATTTTGAAGCACGCCAATTGATTGCAGTCCACAAGGACAATACGGTCAAAAACCTGAAAGACCTTGCCGGCAAGAAAATCGGTGTTGTCACGGGCAGCACGGGTGACGACATCGCCTCGCGCGAATTCGGCAAAACAAGCCCCGACATTCGTCGCTTTGAAAGCACCCCCGTGGTGATTTCCGAGCTGGTTAACAGCGGCGTGGACGCGGCGATAGGAGACAACGGCGTCATTGCCTTCCGCGCTCAGGAACACAATCAGCTCAAAACCGTGAGCGACCCGAGTTTCGCCAAAGAGTACTTCGGCATCGTCGTCAAGCAGGGCAACAAGGCGCTGCTTGATAAGCTCAATTCGGGGCTGGCCGCCATCAAGGCCGACGGAAGCTACGCCCAGATCTACAAGAAATGGTTCCAGGCTGAGGCACCTGTATTGCCGGCCCAGTGATCGCTGAGCCGCGTTATCGGTATGGAGCAACTTCTCTGGTTCGGCTGGTTCCGTGCCGACATCATTGCGGAATACGCCGTGCTCTTCTGGCGCGGTCTGCAAATGACCATTGTCGTCACCTTGATCTGTGTCGTTCAAGGCACGGCGTTGGGCTTGGCGATAGGCTTGGCACGTCTGGCCGAAGCACGCCATTCGCCTGCCCGACAGCTTTGCAAGTACGCCCTGCGCTGGCCTTCAACCGTGTATGTCAGTTTTTTTCGCGGCACACCGCTGTTCGTGCAAATCCTGCTGATTCACTTTGCCGTGCTGCCGCTGTTTGTCAACCCGACCGATGGGCTGCTTATTTCGGGTGAGGTCGCACGGAATCTCAAGCAAAACTACGGGGCCTTCCTATCCGGCGTGGCAGCCCTTACATTGAATTCGGGTGCTTATATTTCCGAGATTTTCCGGGCGGGCATCCAGTCGATTGACCGCGGACAGGTTGAAGCCTCGCGTTCTCTGGGCATGTCGTTTACGCGAACGATGTACCACGTCGTGTTGCCTCAGGCCTTTCGCAGAATGCTCCCGCCACTGGGCAACAATGCCATCGCGATACTCAAGGATTCGTCACTGATTTCAGCGATTGGCCTAGCGGAACTGGCCTACGCTGCGCGCACCGTGGCCGGAGCGTATTCGCGCTACTGGGAACCCTATCTCACGATTTCACTCATGTACTGGGTTTTGACGCTGGGCCTGGCCTACGCTGTAAAGAAACTGGAGGCTCGCTATGGACGAGGTGATACGCGTTAAAGGCTTGACCAAGCAGTTTGGTCAGCTTCATGTTCTGCGCGGTATCGACTGTAGCGTCAAGGCCTCTGAGGTTGTTTGCGTCATCGGGCCCTCGGGTTCAGGAAAGAGTACGTTTCTCAGATGCCTGAACGGTCTGGAAGATGCTTCCGGCGGAGAAGTGCTGGTAAGCGGCATTTCGGTACATGATCATAAAACCGATGTCGATGCATTACGCTCGGAAATTGGCATGGTTTTTCAGCGTTTCAATCTGTTCCCGCATAAAACCGTGCTGGAAAACATTACGCTGGCTCCCACTACCGTACGCGGCCTAACGACAAAGCAGGCCCACACCCGAGCCAACGAATTGCTCGTCAAGGTCGGGCTACTCGACAAGATTGATGCTTACCCGAATCAGTTGTCGGGTGGGCAACAACAGCGCGTTGCCATTGCGCGCGCCCTGGCCATGCAGCCACGCATCATGCTGTTTGACGAGCCCACCTCGTCACTGGATCCGGAAATGGTCGGTGAAGTCCTTGGCGTCATGCAGGCCCTGGCGGAGGAAGGGATGACCATGGTGGTGGTCACTCATGAGATGGGCTTTGCGCGCCAAGTCGCTGACCGTGTACTTTTCCTCGACGAAGGCCTGATAATTGAAGAAGGCACCCCAGCCGACATCTTTGATCACCCCCAGGAAGAACGAACACGCAGGTTCCTGAGCAAGGTGCTGTAGTTCAGCGTGCTTACGGACCAAATTGACCTTACTCCAGGCTCAATCGGCGGGTGACCTTTTCAGGGGCGGCAAGACTACGGCGTTGGTGGACAGCATCGCCGGGTTGGACGACTTCGAGCTGATTACTTTCATCGTCATTCAAGACGCAGCATGACCCAGGCGCTGTTCAATTTTCCGCCGCAAGCCGCAAGGTGGCGCTCAACGCCGAATTGCGAGACATCAAAAGCGAAATTGACCAACTGCGCGCGTAACTGAAAAATACCTGAACCCCCGGCATGCTTGCCATCCGCCGATAACGCGCCGATAATCAGACTTACTTCTCGTCTTACTTTTGGAGATTCCCGTGAATACCGCGACCATCACGCTTTCCAGCAAGGGGCAAGTCGTGATTCCGAAAGAAATTCGGGACGAACTGCACTGGGAGGCGGGAACGCAGATCAACCTGATTTCCAACGCTTCCGGCGTCACGCTCAAAGCCGTGCCGAAGAAAACCGGGCGCAAGCTGGCGGACCTGATCGGCCTCTTCAAACATGAGGGGCCGCCCCTGTCCATCGAGGAACTCTGCAAGCCGGTTGATTACCGCGAGGACGGAGAAGCTTCCGGGAGCCACGGTCGATGATTGCTCTGGATACCAACATGCTGGTGCGCGCCCTGGTCGACGACCACCCCGAGCAGGTGGCGGTGGTGCGCCAATTGATTGCCGGCGACACTGTGTTTATTTCACGCACCGTGCTGCTGGAAACCGAATGGGTGCTGCGCGCGCGCTACAAGATAACGCCGACCGAACTGCTGAATTTCTTTCGGGTCTTGCTGGAAACCGACGATACCGTGATCGAGGCGGCGGAAGAAGTCCGCAACGCGCTCGACTGGTATGCCTATGGCGCGGATTTCGCCGACGCCCTGCAGCTCGCTGCCTGCGGCGCCGCCGTCATGCACACCTTCGATCGCAACTTCTGCACGGCGGCGCGCGCCGCCGGCATTGCGCCTGAGGTGCGGATATGGGCGGTTCAAGAAAAACAGGAAGCCCCATGAACAAGCTGAAGATACACTCCCCCGACCTCACTGCCGCCAATATCGCCAAACTGGCCGAGCGGTTCCCCAATTGCGTCACCGAAGCCAGGGATGCCAAGGGCGAACTGAAACAGGCTTCGAGGCCGGCATCGACGAGGGCATCGAAGAACAGGAAGCGCGGATACGCGACGCCCATCGCCGCCGCGGTCGGGATCGAGACGGCCGATACGCCCGGGACGAACTTGGCTAGCAGCAGCAGCGCCGG
>JANNNT010000610.1:0-6302 GCA_031398685.1 Rhodocyclaceae bacterium
GCCGGCGCCCGAGTGACACTTTCCGTCGCTGGCGCAAACCCCGCAGGCGCCAATCCGGATCACCAACTCGCGGGCCTTGGCGGTGGGCCGCTTGATGCGTTCCAGACGATAGTCCTGAGGGCCGTGATTGACTATGGCAAGCATGTCGAGCGTTTCGTTTTTCATGATGTTTCTCCTGTGCAGGTAAAAAATGAGGGCTGAACAAAGCCTTCCTGATCGCCGAAGCGATCTGGCAGGGCGTAATTACTGAAGAGTCAAGCGTTGGTTTAGTCGTTTATTGCGTTTGCAATCAACGAATCGAAAGAAGAGTTAGCGGCGTTTTCGGCGCTCCCGGCTGATATAGATGGCGAAGAGGATGATCAGCCCCTTGATGATGTTCTGAACGTAGGGCGACACGCCCATCATGTTCAGGCCGTTGTTGAGCACGCCCAGCATCATGGCGCCGATCAGCGTTCCAATAATGGAGCCGCGTCCGCCGGAGATCGAGGTCCCGCCCATCACCACGGCGGCGATGGCGTCCATCTCGAAGGCAACGCCGGAGTTTGGCTGGCCGCTCATCAAGCGCGAACTCAGGACCAGACCCGCCAGTGCGGCAGTGAAACCACTCAGCGCATAAACCAGCAGCTTGTAGCGTGCGACACGCACTCCGGAGAGTCGAGTCGCCTCTTCGTTGCCGCCGATGGCGTAGATGTAGCGTCCGACCGGTGTCTGATTCAGCAGCAGGTAGGCGGCAAGGAATACCAGAAGCATGATCACGACCGGTGTCTGGACACCGAGCACGGAGCCCCTGCCAAAAAAGGCGAAGCTTTCCGGCAATCCGTCGATTGGATAACCGCCGGTGTAGATCAGCGCGATGCCGCGGGCGATACCCATGGTCGCCAGCGTCACAATGATCGGCGGCATGCCGGCATAGGCGACGAAAAAGCCGTTGAACAGACCGAACAGGAGCCCGACGCACAATCCGATCGGAATCGCTGCCGATGGTGGAACGCCCGCCACCATCAGGCCCGCCATCAGCGTCCCGCTGAGTGCCATGACCGCCCCGACCGCCAGATCAATACCTCCGGAGAGAATCGCGCAGGTCATTCCGACGGCGATGATGGCGTTGATTGACACTTGCCGGGCGATGTTGAGGAAGTTGTTCGCCGAGAGAAAATTCTCCGTAGTCACGATCATCACCAGGCTGACCGCGATCAAACCCACTAGAGGGAAAAAGAACGGCGTTCTTTTCGTCCGGGCCAGCCAGGTGCTAGTGGGAATCGACGACGCTTCCGGCGACAGCTGTTCGATAGGGTTCAAGTTAGTTGCCTGTTGTTGCATGGCGCATTACCTCAGTGGAATTGATTTCATCGCCCTCAAGTGTTGCGACGATGGCTCCTTGCCGGAAAACCGCTACGCGATCGCACAAACCAACGATCTCCGGCAGTTCCGACGATATGAAAATGATGGCGTAGCCTTCGTTGGTCAAACGGCGCATCAAGGTGTAGATCTCGGACTTGGCTCCAACGTCGATGCCGCGTGTCGGTTCGTCGAAAATCAGGACTTTGCAATGGTGGTTGAGCCAGCGGGAAATCACGACCTTCTGCTGATTGCCACCCGAGAGTTCGCCCACCACGGTCATCGGGTGAGGCGCTTTGACGCCAACACGGTTCATCACCTCCTGGGTGGTGTCGTACTCGGCCCGATGGTCGATGAACGGCCCAGTCCCGAGGTACTTGCCCAGATTGTTGATGGAGATGTTGTCGCGGATGCTGAAGTCGACAATCAGTCCTTCCGTCTTGCGGTTTTCCGGCAACAGGCCGATGCCGACCTCCAATGCTTCGGCCGTGTCCTTCAGTGCCGTGCGCTTGTCGAGGACATAGATTTCTTTCTGCCATGCCTTGTCCGCGCCAATCACGGCGCGCGCCAATTCGGACCGTCCGGAGCCGACCAGCCCGGCGAAACCGAGAATCTCGCGTTCGTGCAGGGTAAAACTGTTGATCGGCGCATTCTTGGCGAGCTGCACTGAACGTGCTTCAAGAACCTTGCGTGCGCTGCTATTGCGCACCGGCTTGGGTGGAAAGGCCTGTTCAAGACGTCGCCCCACCATCCATTCCACGAGTGTGTCGACGTCCGTCTCGCTGACATCGGTGCTGCCCACATAGTGGCCGTCACGCAGTACCGTGATGCGGTCGCACACTTCGAAGATTTCGTCCAGGTGGTGCGAGATGAAGATCATTGTGACGTCATGTGCCTTCAGGTCGCGCATGATGCCGAAGAGGTGTTCGGCTTCCGTGGGCGTCAGCGTCGCCGTCGGCTCGTCGAGAATCAGGATGCGGGCGTTGAGCGACAAGGCCTTGGCAATTTCAACGAACTGTTGTTGCGCCACACTGAGCTTGCAGACTGGCACCTCCAGATCGATAGCGATCCCCAGCTTTTTAAACAGGGCCCGCGCTTCCTGCAGCATCGACTTTCTGGTCAAAAACCCCAGCGAATTCGTGTGCTCGCGCCCCAGGAAAATGTTTTCAACGGCATTTAGATCAGGAATCAGGCTGAATTCCTGGAAGATGATCGCGACACCCGCTGCAACGGCCTCGTTGTAGCTTGAAAAGCAACGCTCCACGCCATCCAGCAGGATGCGTCCCTCGTCCGGCTGATAGATACCGCTGAGTATCTTCATCAACGTTGATTTTCCCGCGCCGTTTTCTCCCAGCAGGGCGTGGATTTCTCCCTTCTCTACCGCCAAATCGATAGTCGTCAGCGCATTCACGCCCGGGAAGCGCTTCGTTATCTGTTCCAGTCGCAGAGCCGTGTTCATGCTTGTTCCATTAGTAGAACCCCCGAAATTTCCTCACCGCAGAGCAGCGAGGAAAGGGTTATCGCAGCACTTCGTTTCAAGTTCTGTCGCGCCAAAAGCGCGACAGATTCCGATCACAACTACCAGGTAAACGTTTTTGCGCCGGCCTTGTCGATCAGCTTCACTTCAACCGGTACGCTGACCGGAACATTCGCACCCCACTTCTTGGCCAGTGCAATGCCGATCGCCAGACGGATCTGGTCGCGCGGATATTGAGCGGAGGTGGCGACGAACTTGGAGTTCGGCTTTTGCATCGCCGTGATGGCTTCCGGAGCGCCGTCAACACTGGTCAGCTTCACATCCTTGCCGCTGGCTTCGATTGCGGCCAGTGAGCCCATGGCGCCACCGTCATTTACGCTAAACAAGCCTTTCATGTTCGGGTGGGCTTGCAGCATGTTTTCGGTGACCGTCAGCGCAAAATCGCGCTCTTGCTTGCCGTTCTGCGTTGCCACGATCTTGATGCCGGGGTATTTCTTCAGCGAATCCTTGCAGCCACGTACGCGCTCCAGAATCGGCACGACCGGGATCCCGTCCAGAATCGCCACATCACCCTTGCCGTCAATGCTCTTGGCCAGGAATTCGCAAGCCATGAGGCCGGCATCGTAGTTCTTGGAACCGACGAACGAGTCGACCGGGCCTTTGGCGTTGGCATCAACCGCGACCACGATCACTCCAGCGGCCTTGGCGGACTTGACCGCGCCTTCAACGCCCGTGGTATCGGTCGGGTTGAGCAAAAGGATGTCGATTTTCTTCTGGATCATGTCCTCCACGTCGCTGATCTGCTTGGCAACGTCATGACGCGCATCGGTAATCACCACCGTTGCGCCAATCGAAGCGGCGGCTTCTTCCAGGGCCTGCTTCATGGTGACGAAGTAGGGGTTGTTGAGTTCCTGGAACGACATGCCGATCTTGAGCGGCGCTGCGGCAAATGTCGGTGTGGCGATGCCTATGACCAGTGCGGCACCCAACATCAACGGTAGAACCTTTTTCATGGCTTTCATCAGTAATCCCTCGACTTGTTAAAAAAGTAACTGCTTCGGTTTTGAAATGGCGGAGTTTTCTTGAGCACCGCCAACGGGTGAAACGCGGTGAAACGGGGTGAAACACGTTGCAACTTCGATTGCTTCGTAACCAGGCGGACTTTTTTCAGGCAAAGCGCGGCCCGGCAGCGCCAAATGCCCAATTGCAGCTTGAGAAGGTGAAGAGTCGTTGCCGCTAGATCGGCGGCGGACGGATCAGGAGTCGCCTCATGGCACCGGCTCCTGGATGGCAAATTCAGACTTCAGGGCGCGATAGAGCCTGCGGAAACGGGCGTGGCGAACGGCGAGTTCCTCACACCAATCAGAACGGGGGACAACCGTCTCCACCACAGGAGGTGAACTACAGAGGTCGCTGACCGTGTAACCGCCCACCGCCAGTTGCGCCAATCGCGCTGCACCGAGGCTGGCGGCATCGAATTCGTGCGCATGCAAATCGAGCGGCATACCGCAGGCGGTTACGACGAGTTCGGTCCAGAACCGGTTGTGGCTCCCGTCGCCAACCAACGAGGCACGCCGGATCCGCGTGCCGGTTTCCTTGATCGCTGAGAGGCTGTCAGCAACGCTGAAAGCGACGCCTTCCAGCAAGGCATAAGCAAGCGCGCGTGGATCGGTGTCTTCCGTCAGTCCGAAAAACACGCCCGATGCCCGGGGGTCGTTGTGCGGTGTGCTTGCACCGTTAAGGTAGGGCAGGAATATCGGTGCTTCATGCATCTTTGCCTCACCCGCCTGATCGATGATGAGCCCGCGATCACCCGCGCCGAGTATTTTTGCCCACCAATCAAGACTTGCGGTGCCCGCCGGGACCACGCCCAGCTGGTGCCATAGCTCGGGCAGGCAATGGCAAAAATTGCGTACGGCGTGCTCAGGGCTGGGCCGCGCACCGCCCGTGGTCACAAACACCAAGCCGCTTGGCCCGAGACTAAGGTAGGCGTCGCCTTCCTTCAGCGTACCCAGGCCGACGGCGGTTGCCGCGGGGCGTCCGGCTCCGGCCGCCACCACGACGGGTTTTTCCAGTCCCCATGTATCCGCCACGGCCGAGCGCAATGTGCCAACCACCTCGGAGCCTTCAGACAGCCGCGGGAAATGGTCGCGCGTCAGCCTGACGGCTTCAATCATGCGATCCGACCAGTCCCGATGCGCCACGTCAAAACACAGCGTTGATGAGGCATCGGACATATCGGTCACGAACTCACCGGTCAGGCGAAAGACGATGAAGTCCTTCGGCATCAACACCTTGGCGATACTGTCAAACACCGATCGCTCATACTTCTGAAGCCAAAGCAGTTTCGGCGCAGTAAAGCCTGGCAGAGCCATGTTGCCCGTGATGTGGCGCGAGTTCGTTACCAGTGCCTCGAGTTCAACGCACTCGGCCCGGGCTCGACTGTCGCTCCACAGGACGGCTGGTCTTAGCAGGCGATGATGCTTGTCGAGAAGCACGGCACCCTGTGTTTGGCCGGAGACGCCGATCCCCTGCAAGCGGGAAAAAGCAGTCGGCGCATCGGCGCGCACCTTGGCAATGGCTTCCAGGGTGGCGTGCCACCACTCCTCCGGGCTCTGTTCACACCAGCGCGGCTGCGGCATTGAGCGCGTAAGGCGCACCGCCGAATCAGCCAGGATGTGGCTCTCCGAATCGATAAGGATCACCTTGACTTCGGAGATGCCCAGATTGATGCCAAGGAATGTATGACTCACGGTGATGGCTCAGGCGACTGCCGACAGGATGTTCAGCTGGTGCAGGGATCGGAAACGACTGGGCGGGACACCCTTTTGAGCCAGAAAATGCCGATTAAAATTCGATACATTGTTGTAGCCCACGCGAAAACAGATGTCGACCACCGAAAGGCCGGTATCCACCAGCAGCTCGCAAGCGCGGTGAATTCGCAGGCTGTTGACATGCTGCACAAACGACATCCCGGTGTGCTTGCGAAAATAGCGTGAGAACGTCGTCACGCTCTGGCCTGCCAGGTCTGCCACGTCGGATTCACACAGATCGCTGGCAAGGTTCTGGTCGATATAGGACAACACCTGGTTGATTGTGGATGACATGTAGCTTGACGGATCAGGTGAAAAGCGATGGCTGGAAAGCAACTTTCGCCCGCCATCCTGAGCGATCAGATCAAGCAAGGAGAGGAACAACACGATACGGCGTCCACTCGACGCCGTCAGCAATTCCTCCATAATGGGTCGCGCCGCCTGGCCCACGGCATCGGAGAACACCACCCCGCGTTTTGACTCGCTCACGAGCTTCTCCAGGTAGCGCATTTCTGGAAATGCCAGCACGCGTTCAATGAGAAATTCCTTGGGGAATTGAAGGATCAAATTGCGCCGCTCGACCGATGTGCCTTCGGGTAATTCACTGACCCAGTTGTGGGGCAGATTAGGCGCCATGAAAACGAGGTTGCCGGGGGCGAAACGGCCCACATAGT
>JANNNT010000658.1:0-5811 GCA_031398685.1 Rhodocyclaceae bacterium
GCTTCAAGGGGACTGTAGCCGCGCGTGTTGCGCTCGATGCCGTGCGGCAGCACTGGAAACACACGCTCGGTGCGGTGCAGGTGGAAACACCGGACGCCTCGCTCAATGTGCTGGCCAACGGCTGGCTGGTTTACCAGACCCTGGCGTGTCGTATCTGGGCACGCAGCGGCTATTATCAATCCGGTGGTGCCTTCGGTTTCCGCGACCAGTTGCAGGACATGATGGCGCTCATTCACGCCAAGCCGGGCCTGGTGCGCGAACACTTGTTACTGTGCGCCAGCCGTCAGTTCCAGGAGGGCGATGTTCAGCACTGGTGGCATCCGCCGGCAGGCCGCGGCGTACGCACGCAGTGTTCGGACGATTACCTGTGGCTGCCCCTGGCCGTGTGCCGCTATGTGCTGAGTACCGGCGATAGCGGCGTGCTTGATGAATCCGTAAGCTTCCTGGACGGCCGTCCGGTCAACCCGGAAGACGACTCCTACTATGATTTGCCCGGTCGTTCCGTCGATGTGGCCAGCCTCTACCAGCACTGTGTACGGGCCATCCGGCACGGTCTGCGCTTCGGCGAGCACGGTCTACCGCTGATCGGTTCCGGCGACTGGAACGATGGCATGAATCTGGTGGGGATCGGCGGCAAAGGCGAGAGTGTCTGGCTGGGCTTCTTCCTGTGCGACGTGCTCCGGCAGTTCGCGCCGTTGGCCACCGCCTACGGCGATCCGTCCTTCGCCGAATTGTGTGCCGGGGAGGGTGATCGACTGCGCCAGAACATCGAGCAGCATGCCTGGGACGGCGAGTGGTACCGCCGCGCCTGGTTCGATGACGGAACGCCGCTCGGCTCGGCAAGCAATGTGGAATGCCGCATCGATTCCATCTCGCAGAGCTGGTCTGTGCTCTCCGGAGCCGGAATGGTGGGCGGTGAAGGGCTTGGCAACATCGTGCGTTCTCGCCAGGCCATGCAAGCGGTTAACGACCACCTTGTCCGCCGTGACGATGGACTTGTTCAACTGCTTGATCCGCCCTTTGATACCTCAAACCTCAATCCAGGCTACATCCGGGGCTACGTTCCCGGAGTGCGGGAGAACGGCGGGCAGTACACCCATGCCGCGATCTGGGCGACGATGGCGTTTGCCGCATTGGGCGAACGCGAGAGCGCCTGGGAATTGTTGAGAATGATCAATCCGGTGAACCATGGGCTATCACCTGCGGCAATAGACACCTATAAAGTCGAACCCTACGTCGTAGCGGCCGATGTCTATGCCGTGACGCCGCACACCGGGCGCGGCGGATGGAGCTGGTACACCGGCTCGGCCGGCTGGATGTACCGTCTGGTCACCGAATCGCTGCTGGGTTTGAGGCGGGAAGGGGAAATGCTGCGTCTCGCACCTTGCCTGCCCGCCGACTGGCAGGAGTTCAAGATCCACTATCGTTATCGGGAAACCGTCTACCACATCACCGTCTCGCAATCTCCCGCCGGCGACAACGGGAAAATCGGAGTAAGCAGCGTAACGGTTGATGGCGCTGATCGACCCGACAAGGAGGTTCACCTTGTTGACGACCGGCAGGACCATCAGGTGGCCGTTACAGTCAACGCCGAGTAGCTCGTCATGCTGAGGCCAATAGATATTAAAGTTCCGTCATTCCGGCCTGCGCCGGAATGACGAAGACGTGGTACTTCGTGCGGGTACATCCGTCGGCCGCATGAATAGGCAGTTTGCATTCTGAGCGATCAGGTCACCTGGCTTTTCCCTCTCGCTTCACAATAATTCCGCCTTATGTGTGCTGCCGCACTGAGCGCGACGGCATTTTTGGCCATGATGAACCATCATGATTAAAAACATCCACATACTTCAACCAACCCCAACGGTGACTGCAGAGGAAAGCACTCACTTCTTTGTTCCCGATGAGCGTATAAGTGGCTGAGGCACTGCGTGTGCCTTCGTCCGCGCCATCCGCCCGACGACGTCGCTCTTTGACCGAGGCTGGACATGACCATAATGATCTCAATGCTGCCATTTATAACAACGACATTGGCAGGGCCGAGAGTGAGTTCGCATTGAAACCGACGTTCAGAATCATGGCTTGGCTTGCAGGTGCGACCCTTCTTGTTGTGCTGGGCGTGTCGATATCGCTGTGGACGTTCAGGCAGATCGAAGATACTGCCGGCGTGCGCAAACACACCTCCTCGGTAATCACCAGCGCGGTCGGATTCATGTCGACCCTGAAAGATGCCGAGACCAGTCAGCGCGGTTACATCTTGTCCGGTGACGAAAGCTATCTGGCGCCGTATCTGGCGCAGCGCGACGGCATCAGCAAGCAGCTGAAAGAACTGCGTCAAAATACCTTGCTTCCAGCCGCCCAGAAGCACCTGGACAAACTGACACCGATGATCGATGTCCTGTTGGTGGACATAGCGCAGTCCATCGAGTTGCGTCGCAACAATGACATGAACGGCGCACTGGCCGCGGTGCGCCAAGGTCGGGGCAAGCCCCTGATGGATTCGATCCGTAGCGAAATGGGGAGCTTCGTCGCGCTGGAGGACAGTGTGCTGACGCAGCGTGAAGCCGAGTTCCAGTCGGATATGCGCCGGATGTTTGCCCTTATCGTCGCCACCAGTCTGCTCTCCCTGCTGTTTGCCCTGGGATTTTCCTGGCTGCTCTATCGAGAAACACAACAACGCTTCAAGAATCTTGTTCTGCTCAAAACACAGCATTTGCTTGAGAATCAGGAGGCGATGAACAAGCAGCTGATGCACGCCAATCTCACCTTGCGCGAGAGCGAGGAGAGTCTCTCCGTGACACTCAGCTCCATCGGCGATGCAGTGATCGCCACCGATGCCCAGGCGCGGGTTACACGACTCAATCCCGTTGCCGAAGAACTCACCGGCTGGACTCAGGTGGATGCTTGCGGTCGCCCGGTCGACGAGGTGTTTCACATCATCAACCAGGAAACGCGGCAACTCGCCACCATCCCGGTCATGGAAACCCTGGCCAATGGCACGGTGCAGGGGCTGGCCAACCACACCATTCTGATCGCACGCGGTGGAAGCGAGTGCGCCATCGCCGACAGTTGCGCACCTATTCTCGACCGTAACGCCAAGGTCATTGGAGCCGTGCTGGTGTTTCGCAATGTCTCCGAAGAATATGCCGTACAGCAGGCTTTGCGCGACAGTGCAGCGCAAATTCAGGCCATTCTCAATAACGTGGTCGATGGCATCGTCACCCTGCATGCCCGTGGCGGCATCGTCGAGACAGTCAACCCGGCCGCTGAGCGAATGTTTGGCTATACCACTGCAGAACTCAAAGGACAAAGCTTCAGCCTGCTGATCCCCGAGCTTGATCGAGACCATCGCAATGGTTCGCTCGACTATTACAGCGCGAGCAATGAGGATCGTGCCATCGGCCTCGAGCGCGAGGTTGTCGGCCAGCGCAAGGACGGCAGCACGTTCCCGCTGGAGATCGCGGTTAATGAAATGTGGCTGGGGGGCCAGCGTTACTTCACCGGGATTCTGCGTGACATCACGGCCCGCAGGCAGGCGGAAGAGGCGCTGATCAAAGCCGGGGCTTTGCAAAGCGCGATATTCAACAGCGCCAACTTCTCAAGTATCGCCACCGATGCAAAAGGTGTGATCCAGATTTTCAACGTGGGTGCTGAACGCATGCTGGGTTACGCGGCGGCCGACGTGATGAACAAGATCACGCCGGCTGATATTTCCGATCCGCAGGAAGTGATCACCCGTGCCAAAGCCCTGAGCGTCGAGCTCGACACGCCGATTACACCGGGCTTCGAGGCCCTGGTCTTCAAGGCCTCGCGCGGCATCGAGGACATCTATGAACTGACCTACATCCGCAAGGACGGCAGCCGCTTCCCGGCGGTGGTATCGGTAACGGCGTTGCGCGATGCTCAAAACGCAATTATCGGCTACCTGCTGATCGGCACCGACAACACGGCACGAAAGCAGGCTGAGGAAGCATTGATTAAAGCCGGAGCCTTGCAGAGCGCGATTTTCAACAGCGCCAATTTTTCTAGTATCGCCACGGATGCCAAGGGCGTCATCCAGATTTTTAACGTTGGTGCCGAGCGCATGCTGGGCTACGCCGCCGCCGATGTCATGAACACGATCACTCCAGCCGACATTTCCGATCCGCAGGAAATTATCGTGCGCGCCGAAGCCTTGAGCGTCGAGCTCGAAACGCCGATTGCACCGGGCTTCGAGGCCTTGGTGTTCAAGGCCTCACGCGGCATCGAGGATATTTACGAGCTGACCTATATCCGCAAGGATGGCAGCCGTTTCCCGGCGGTGGTGTCGGTCACGGCGCTACGTGATGCGCACAACGCAATTATCGGCTATCTGCTGATCGGCACCGACAACACGGCGCGCCAGCGGGTTGAAGCAGAACGGGCTTTGCTCGATCAGGCTCTCCAGAATAAAAATGTCGAGCTTGAGCGTGCCAAGTCCGTTGCGGAAAAAGCCAACCTCGCGAAATCGGATTTCCTTTCGAGCATGAGCCATGAACTGCGCACGCCACTCGGCGCGATTCTCGGTTTTGCGCAGCTCATGGAATCCAGCTCTCCGCCACCGACACCCTCTCAAGTGCGAAGCATCGATCAGATTCTCAAGGCGGGCTGGTACTTGCTGGAGTTGATCAACGAAATCCTCGATCTCGCGCTGATCGAGTCCGGCAAACTGTCGATGTCGCTGGAACCGGTCTCGCTGGCCGAGGTCATGCGCGAATGCGAGACGATGATCGAACCACAAGCCAAGCAGCGCGGCATCAGCGTGGCCTTTACCCATTTCGAAAACCCCTACTTTGTCAAAGCCGATCGGATACGGGTAAAGCAAATTCTGATCAACCTTCTTTCCAACGCCATCAAATACAACAAGGTGGGTGGAACGGTTGCTGTGGAAATCGCCCCGAGTCCCACGGATTCGATTCGTATCAGCGTTCGTGACACCGGAGAGGGACTGGCGCCGGAAAAACTGGCACAGCTCTTCGAGCCGTTCAATCGTCTCGGTCAGGAGTCGAATGCCGAGCAAGGCACCGGCATCGGCCTGGTTGTGAGCAAGCGGCTGATCGAATGGATGGGTGGCGTCATCGGTGTTGAAAGCACAGTCGGGCAGGGCAGTGTGTTCTGGATCGAGTTGAAGCTGACGTACGCACCGCAATCAGCCCTGCTTTCGGCCGAATCCACATCGATCACCCAGGCTCGCATTCAAGGTGAAGCGCGCTTGCAAACCCTGCTCTATGTCGAGGACAACCCGGCCAATCTGATGCTGGTCGAGGACATCATCGCACGCCGCCCCGATATTCACTTGTTGAGTGCGCGGGACGGCAACCGCGGCGTCGAGCTGGCCCGCGCGTCCCAACCTGACGTCATTTTGATGGACATCAATCTGCCGGGCATCAGCGGAATCGAGGCGCTGGAAATCTTGATGGCAGATCCCGCAACGGCGCACATCCCGGTGATTGCCTTGAGCGCCAATGCCATCCCGCGCGATATCGAGAAAGGCCTCGATGCGGGTTTTTTCCGCTATCTTACCAAGCCGATCAAGGTCATCGAGTTCATGGATACGCTGGACCTGGCGATGAAGTTTGCAGAGAAGGAAGCGGCGCGCGCCGCCAAGATGAAAAATGAGGAGCAAGCATGATGATCCTTACCGAGTCCGACATTCTTAAGGCCAGCATCCTGATCGTTGACGATCAGGAATCCAATATCACCTTGCTTGAGCAATTGCTGCGTGAAGCCGGCTACACCAGCGTTAGCTCGACGATGAATCCGCAAGAGGTCTGTGCGTTGCATCGGAAAAACCGC
>JANNNT010000676.1:0-6609 GCA_031398685.1 Rhodocyclaceae bacterium
CTGTCTTCAAGTGCCACGCTTGGGCCAGAGCGGCGATGGCACGAAGCCTCCCTTGGCTCCATGGCGGGTAACGGCGATGAAATCTATGATCCTTATGACCCCTATTGGGAACCCGTGAGCGGTCAGGATGATGATTGATGCTAATGCCGTTCAGGCATGAGATGCGCGGTGTTGCATAACGCAACGGGAAACCCGCCTTAATGGCGGGTTTCGGCAGGGATCAGGCCGAGCCTCCTGGAAACTGGCCTGAGTTCGCTACGTCAAGACACTGTTTCACCATGAAACTGTGAGGCTTAGGCTTTCTTCACCCACACCGAACAATAACCCTTTGGGGAAATCTCCGTGTCACCGGCGAAGACCTTGCAGCCGCCTAAATCGGTTGCGGAATCTGGTCGAGAGGAGTATTCACTGCACCCTCAAGGTGGCCCGTCGCGAATTCCTGTGGAGAACGTACTTCAATAATGACTGATGGCTGCATGAGTCTGCCTTGCATAGAAACGGTCAGAAAAGAATGAAGAGGCTTGCACGGCCCCGTTCCTTTGATTCTGTGTCTCTTTAATGCTTGCGAAGCAAAGGAGATTATTTAATCGTCGTGCCAACCTGTCTATTAGGTAATCCTAATGTGCAACGGTTCAATTATCTTCTGTGAGCGCCGGCTCTTCCGATCTAGCCTTTGCGACCTGGGAAACAAGGGCTGCGGCTTCTTCCAGGCAGGAAATGAAAGTCTCCTCCTGAGTCGTTGTTCCGAGCTGCCGGAGCAGTCCGTGGAGAGCAGTCCAACTGAACCGGTCTCCATGTAGGACAATTCCTACGCCTGTTTTCCCTCTCGCTCACAACGAGTCGCGCTCCCTGCTGATATCGCTAAAGGTCTGATCAGAGCAGCATTACGACCACTGGGACAGGTGGGCGGTGGGCTGGCCGGTCGCGCAGATCGTGAAGTTTTGCTGACAGGTCATCTCCTCCATGATGAACAAATCCAGAAACGCTGTTTTTCTGCTGATGCTGGCCACTTTGCTGGCCGGTTGCAGCAACATTGCTTACTACGTCCAGGCGATGGGCGGACACCTCGGCGTGATGCGTGCCACCTTCCAGATCAGCGACATCATTCGCGATCCGGCCAGTGATCCCGGGCTCAGAAAAAAGCTGGAGGACGTGCAGGCCATCCGCGAATTCGCCATCCGCGAGTTGGGCCTGCCCGACAACAATAGCTATCGCTCCTACGCGGATGTCGGGCGCCCCTACGTGGTGTGGAATGTATTCGCTGCACCGGAGTTTTCCATGGCCCCCAAACATTGGTGCATGGTGATGGTTGGCTGCGTGAGCTACCGCGGTTACTACGACAAACAGGATGCCGAACGCATCGCCGCAGAATTGCGCGAGGAGGGCTACGACACGTTTGTCGGCGGCGTGTCCGCCTACTCGACGCTGGGGTACTTCGACGACCCGATGCTGAATACCATCTTGCGCATGGGCACTCAGGAAGTGGCGCGCACCGTGTTTCATGAACTGGCGCACCAGATCATCTTTGTACAGGACGATTCGGTCTTCAACGAGTCCTTTGCCACGGCGGTTGAAAACGAGGGCATGCGGCGTTGGCTGGTGGCCCGTGCCGCGCCGGACCAACGCGCCGACTTCGAGACGCAGCGGGTACGCATGGCGGACTTTACCGGACTGTTGCGCGACTACCGCGAGAAGTTCTACACGCTCTATAAAGCCGTTCGTTCCGCCGATCAGCAGCGCGACGCCAAGGCCGTGTTGCTGGCGGCCCTACGGCGCGATTACGTCGGTTTGAAAGCAAACTGGGGCGGCTACGGCGGCTACGATCCGTTTTTTGGCGAGGATCTGAACAACGCCAAGCTCGTGTCGCTGTCTCTCTACAGCGACTTGGTACCGTCCTTCGAGGCTCTGCTTGCCCAGCAGAATCACAACCTGCCGTTGTTTTTCCAGCGCGTCATCGCACTGGCGGCGCTCGAAAAGGAAGCAAGGCGTGGCGCGTTGGCCCAGTTTGTCCCCGCATCCAGCACCATGAAGCGGGCGAGCAACGGCGTCACTCTCGTCGCAACGGAAAGTCATTGATGCTTGCCGTCAGGGTGAACTCATGACCGTGAGATGGGCAGCGGCCTTCGCATTGCTCTGGGCCATTGCAGCTCACGCGGCGGGCTATCCGACGGAAAGCCAGTTCCGCCAGGCACTGGGCGACATTGAAGGCCTGGTTCGCGCGCAAGACATGGCGCTGGAGGTGCTGGATGCACAGAAGGAAAAGCTGACTCTTCCACTACTCTCGGCAGGTCTCAACATTGGCACCAATTCCTGCACGGTGTTTTTCAACACGCGGCCGGAAGACGGGTTGGTACAGTTTTTTTCCGCGATCAACGAGCGCGACATGCCGCCGCTACTGCGCGCGATGTCCGTGCATGAAGTGACGCATTGCATCGAGCAGCGCGAAGCCTATGTGCTCAAGCATTTTGACAAAGTCCTGCCCGATGCCTACCAGCATGACGACATGACCATCCAGAGCTATTTCTCGGTGGTGAAAAGCGGTGCGGTGGAAACCTGGGGCGAGGCCCTGGCGGACATCAGCTCGCTGCTTTACTTGAAGCAGACCGTGCCCGGCCAATGGCTGGCGCTGGCCCGACGTATCAGCGACATGCGCCGCGATCTTGCCGGCAAGTGGCCGACGCACGACACCTCAATTTGGCTTGACCGGCTGATCGAAGCGAATCCTGATGTCGCCGACGATGCCAGTCTGTTCGACGCGGCCTTCCAATACCGCAAGCAGTTCCGGCCGGGTTAATTGCTACAGATCCGGCTAATCAGCGAGCTCCAGCGCCAGGCACTCAGTGATTGACCGGGTTGTCGAGCAGGTTGTGTAGCAGGCCATAGCGAATCAGATCGGCGACATTAGACATTTGCATTTTCTGCAGAAGGCGCGTCTTGTACGTACTCACGGTCTTGACGCTCAGGTTGAGCCGCTGCGCAATTTCGCTGATCCCGTCACCGGCGGCGAGTTTGCTGAAAATAAGAAACTCCCGATCTGACAACAAGGCGTGGAGGGGCCGGTCGTCCCGCAGAATCAGGCTGAAGGCAAGATCAGCAGCAACTTCAGGGCTAATGAAGCGTCCGCCTGCAGCCACCGTGTGGATCGCGTTCAACAACTGGCGGGACGCACTGTCCTTGCACAGATATCCCGCCGCTCCGGCGCGAATGGTGCGGACCGCATATTCGCTTTCTTTATGCATGCTCAGCACAAGAATCGGCAGTCGCGGCTTCTCGGTCCGGATTTGCTTGATGAGTTCGACGCCACTGCGACCGGGCATCGACATATCGAGCAGAAGCAGATCCCATTTGCCGTTACGGACTTTATCGAGCGTCTGGAAGCCGTCGCAGGCCTCTCCGGCAACGACCATATCCCCGGCGGTAGCAAGAATCTGCTTCAGCCCATCGCGCATCAGGGTATGGTCATCGGCGATCAGGATACGAATCATGGGCTCGGCTGCGCGCGTCTGGGAATGCTCACCTCAATGTGCGTGCCCCTGCCGGGCGCGCTGTCGATTGCAATTTGCCCACCCAGCATGTTCACGCGCTCGCGCATGCCTAACATGCCGTAGGTTTTTCTTTCTCCGGTCAACTCGGCGGGCATGCCGCGACCATCGTCGGCAATGGTCAGCAGCAAATCGTCGTCACGAGTTTGCAAGGCGACCATGGCATGGGATGCCTGCGCGTGCCGAGCGATGTTCGTCAGCGATTCCTGGACGATGCGGAAGATCGATGTCGACAGCAGCTTATCCAGCGCGTAGTCCTCACTGTCCAGCAACAGATCGCAGGGAACGCCAAATTGTCGCGTAAAGTTCTTCGCATAGCTGGATATTGCCGCTTCAAAACCTAGATCGTCGAGCATTCCGGGACGCAATTCCTCGCAGATCCGACGCGTCGCATCAACCGTACCGATGATCATCTGATCGATGGCGGCCAGCCGCGAGGCAATGGCCGGATCGATTGTTGCCAGGCAATCAGCCAGGCCGTTGAAGTCAATCCGCAACGCCGCCAGGTTCTGGCCTAATTGGTCATGCAGCTCGCGCGCAAAATGCGCTCTATCGTCCTCACGCACGCGCTGGAGAAAAATCGTCAGCTGGTGCAAATGGGCCTTGCTTTCGGTCAGTTCTCGTTCCGCCTGCTTGCGTACGGTTATGTCCCGGATGTTGCACTGAATGACCTTGATATCTTCACAGTCGTAGGTATTGCTGACGAATTCAACTTCGATCAGTGTCCCCGTTTTTGATTTGAGTGGAAGATATTCGTAACGCACGTAGCCTTTCGCTTGCAATTCCTCGAACATTCCCTTGCTCTGCGCGATGTCCGCAAATGCGCCCACTTCCCATAGCTTTTTACCCAGGAACTCCGCATGCGAGTAACCGAGCATGTTGATCAGGTAGGGGTTAACGTCTTCAATCTGGGCCGTATCCGCGTTAAGCAGCAGAATCCCGTCCTGAGCGGTTTCAAATAATCGGCGGTAGCGACTCTCGGATACCTGCAACACTTCAAGCGCATTGGAAGCAGGGGTCATGTCGCTTCCATCCCGGCGTTGTATTCACCGTGCAGCGCTGCTCCGTTGCACCGGGCGCGACGGAGCAGCGCCTGCTGCGCCGCGCTCCGGTTAACGTCAGCGCCGGCCCAGATGTGCAGCGCCTCATGCTGTAGCGCGCGTCCAAACGAAAACGACAGTGCCCAGGGCGGCCGAGTCTGTGGTGAGTTGAATCGCACATGCATGGCGTTCAGCCGGGCGGAGGCCAGTTCGCTGGATTGTCCTCCCGACAGGAAGGCTAGCCCGGGAACAGCGGCGGGTACGACCCGCAGCATGCATCTCACGGTGGCGTCGGCCACTTCATCAACCGTCTCCTGCGTGACACAGGCCAATCCCGGGACCACCATATTGGGTTTCAGGATCATCCCCTCCAAGATCACGCGCTGGAGGTGAAGCTGGTGGAAAACCTGGTGCAGAACATCCTCGGTCACTTCCCGGCAGTGCGCCATCGTGTGTCCGCCGTCCATCAGCACTTCCGGCTCGACAATGGGCACCAGTCCGGCTTCCTGGCACAAGGCGGCATAGCGTGCCAGGGCCTGCGCGTTCACCTCGATGCAGGTTCGGGTCGGCACACCATCGCCAATGGCGATCACCGCACGCCACTTGGCAAAACGGGCGCCCATGTCGACGTACGTCTGCAGGCGAGTGCGCAGGCCGTCCAGTCCTTCGCTGATCTTTTCTCCCGGGCAAGCCGCCAGGTCCTTGGCCCCGAGATCCACCTTGATGCCGGGAATGATGCCCGCGTCGGCGAGAACTTTGATAAAGGGTATGCCGTCAAGCGTGCGCTGGCGGATCGTCTCGTCATAGAGGATCGCGCCGCTGATGAATTCGTTGAGGCCGGGCGTGGTCACCAGCAGCTCCCGATAGGAACGCCGGGCCGCCTCGGTCTGGGGAATTCCGGCGCTGGCGAAGCGCTTGTCACAGGTGCCGGCACTCTCGTCCATAGCCAGCAGACCCTTGCCGTCGGCAACCATGGCCTTGGCCGTGTCGATCAGTGCTTGAGTGTTCATGCCTCTTATCCTCCGTTTGGATTCCGGTTTCAATTGCCCGTATCGATCTCGTCCAGGGTTTCGAAACCGTCATCGACTTCAGACAAACACGACCCCTGACGATCCGCAGCAAAGCCGATTTTTAGCTGCAGACGCGTCGTGCTGTCGCTCATTCTTCCTCAGGAGGCGTTTCTTCAAGCGGCACCAGAGCCTCACGGCGACGCTTGTGATCGTGCAGTCGCCCAAGGGTGCTTTCGACCAACCGAGCCAGCTTGTCAGCCGCGCCGTCAACGGATTGGTGCACGGTGCCGGCATGAGCCGTCACGGCAACGGGGTGATAGCCTTCAAGACGAGCTTCCATCATGCAGCGCTTGTCGTTCTGACTACTTTTGACGTCTTTTGTTGCCCCGTTTGCATCGCTCAAATGCACCTCAACACGCGTAATGTGATCGCTGAACTGGCTCATGGCACTCTTGACGACACTACTGACGTGAGCGGCCAGCGCTTCACGACCTTCGATATTGCGGTCGGTATTGATCTGGATTTGCATGGTGTTCTCCTGATGAGTGAGCGCCGCGGCGCAATTTCTGGTGCCCTCGTGCTGGCAACGGATGGGTCGTGCTCCGCACCATGGTACAAGCGGCAATTACTCCGGTCTGTGCGCTAGGCCACACAGGCTGATCTGGAAACCAATGTTTATGCGAATTTTGCGGTAACGCTGCATGAAGAGCGCCTATTGACGGGCGGGGCGAACGTTTGTTTCCTTTACTCAGCGCCTTCGGCCATAGCCGACAATCGCCCCCGGGATCTGATCAAGCGGCATGGTCTGATCGGCCGCTCCGAGTTTGATCGCCTCCTTGGGCATGCCGAAGACAACGCAACTGGCCTCGTCCTGGGCGATGGTTCGGGCGCCGGCGTCGTGCATTTCCTTCATGCCGCGCGCGCCATCGTCGCCCATGCCGGTCATGATGATGCCGAGCGCATTGGCGCTGGCGTATTTGGCCGCGGAGCGGAAGAGCACATCGACCGAGGGCTTGT
>JANNNT010000006.1:0-2304 GCA_031398685.1 Rhodocyclaceae bacterium
AACGCCTATAACGTCAACCTGACGCAGCCGCTGTTCCGTTGGCAGAATTATGTGCAGTACGGGCAGGCCAAGCTGCAGGTGGCGCAGGCCGAGGCGAATTTTGCGCTAGCTTCTCAGGATTTGATTCTGCGCGTTGCACAGGCGTATTTCGACGTGCTTTTTGCGCAAGAAAATCTCAATGCCGTGCGTGCCAACAAGCAGTCTATCTCCCAGCAGCTTGAACAGGCCAAGAAAAACTTTGAGGTGGGAACGGCCACCATTACCGATTCGCAGGAAGCGCAATCCCGTTATGACCTGGCCACCGCGCAGGAAATTGCCGCTGAAAGCGATCTTGAAGTGAAGCGTTACGCGCTGCGCGTTATCGTTGGCAAGGATTCGGGCGAACTCAATCGTCTCAAATCGCAGGCCGAACTGAAGCCGCCCCAGCCGGCCAGCATGAACCAATGGGTCGATGCCGCCGAACAGGGCAGTTATACCGTTCAGGCTCAGCAGATGGCGGCCGAGGTGGCGGCCAAGGAAGTCGAGCGCACGCGTGCCGGTCATTACCCGACACTCGACGCGGTGGCCAACTATGGCAAGAGCAATTCAGTGCAAGGAATTACGTCCAACCTGAGTACCGACGTGCGCAATGTCGGCTTGCAGCTCAACATCCCGATTTTCCAGGGTGGCTTGGTCAATTCGAGGACTCGCGAGGCGGTGGCCAACCGCAACGCGGCGGAGGCTGCGCTCGAAAGCGCCAAGCGGACGGCGTCGCTCAACGTCCAGCAATCCTACCTTGGAGTGGTCAATGGCCTGGCTCAGGTGCGCGCGCTGGACGCTGCACTGATTTCAAGCACAAGTGCGCTCGAATCGAACAAACTCGGCTATGAAGTTGGCGTGCGCATCAATATTGACGTGCTCAACGCCGAAAACCAGGTCTATGTCACCAAGCGCGATCTGGCTAGGGCGCGCTTTGACACCTTGCTTTCCCAACTCAGACTGAAGGCGGCCGTCGGTTCGCTGGGCGAAACCGATCTGGAACAGATCAATCCGCTGTTCGAGGCGCCGTAATTTCCCGGATCAGCGCGACGGTTCTGGCCGTTGCGCCGCGATGCGCCTGACTGAAACTTGTCGCGGCGTCGCGCATCGCCTGCAATGCTTCTCCATCCTTCAATAGATTCTCCGTCGTGCCGACCGCAGCGGCGGCATCGGCGATTCTCCGTGCCGCGCCGCAAGCAATCGCGTCCTCCGTTGCCTGCGCAAAGTTGTAGGTGTGCGGGCCGACCAGCACCGGGCAGCCGCAGGCGGCGGCCTCGATCAGGTTTTGTCCGCCAAAGGGCAGCAACGTTCCGCCGATCAAGGCCACATCCGCCAGCGCAAAATAGGCGGGCATTTCGCCCATGCTGTCGCCGAGCCAGACCCGTGTTTCGGGTTTGGGTAAGGCACCTGCACTGCGTCGGCAAAAGTTGAATTTGCGTTCTTCAAGCAGCGCTGCCACTTCGGCAAAACGTTGCGGGTGGCGCGGAACGAGCAGGAGCAGCAGATCGGGGCGGTCGATACGCGCCAAGGCGTCAAGAATGAGTGCTTCTTCCCCCTCGCGCGTGCTGGCGGCCAGCCAGATTGCTCGGGTGCCAAGTTCCTGCCGCCATTGCGCGCCGAGCTGCAGTTTCTCCGGCGACGGGGTGACGTCAAACTTGATGTTGCCAAAAACGCTGACCCGTTTGGCACCGATGGCGATTAGCCGCTCTGCATCAGCCGGCGTTTGCGCGGCCACCGCACGCAACGCATCGAGCGCCGGACGGATGAGCGGCGAGAAACGCTGGTAGCCGCGCTGCGAACGTGCGGAAAGCCGGGCGTTGACCAGCGACAAGGGCAGGCTGCGCTGTTTTGCGGCGGCGATCAGGTTCGGCCACAGCTCGGTTTCCATCAGCAGGCCAAGACGCGGCTTGAAGTGGTCAAGGAAACGGCCGCAGGCGTCGGGCAGGTCGTAGGGGAGGTAAGCCTGCAGCAGCCGGCTGCCGTAGTTGGCGATCAGTTCGCCGCCGGTCGCCCGCCCGGTCGGCGTCATGTGCGTCAGCAGCAGCGCGTGATCCGGATACTCGTCGAGCAGCGCCTTGATCAGCGGCTCGGCGGCGCGCGTTTCACCCACCGAGACCACGTGCAGCCAGAGTAGCCGGGCCGGGGCGCGTTGCGGATAGAAACCGTAGCGTTCGCCAAGGTGCTGCAGGTATTCCGGCTGCTTGCGTGCGCGCCACATCAGGCGCATCCAGACGAGCGGCTGGGCGAAATAGAAAAGCAAGGAGTAAAAAAAGCGGGGCATCAGCG
>JANNNT010000010.1:0-19651 GCA_031398685.1 Rhodocyclaceae bacterium
AACCCAAGTTCGCGCCGATACCGCGCCAACTCGACCATCATTTCACTGGTGGCCGGAACCAAGCGCTCCTAATCGCCTTTGCCCAGTATTTCAAGCCACCAGCGTTCTTCGCCATCTTTGTCGCGTCGACAGAAAAAGGTCCCCATCGTGTTTTCAGCAACTTCAGAGATTCGGAGTCCACCTAGGTAGAGGAGGGTGAAAAGCCACCGTATACGAAAATAGTGCGCTCGCTCGCGATCGGTTTCTTTAGGCATGCCGTCGATAAAGGCTTTCAATTCTTGCCAGAGACCCGGATCCAGATACCGTGTAATTCTGGGTTTCGCCCGGCGAGCGCGGTGACGTGACAAAGACAAGGAATTGCCGGCCAGATAGCCGGCATCCACCAGCCACGAAAAATCACATTCAAGATGATCATTGCCTGGCGCTGACTGGCTGTTGAAAGCGGCCCATAGAACGGCCGCCAGCGAGGATCGTCACGGGGATGCTTCAGGCCCAAAAAAGAAACGCTCGCGGAAGTGACTGCACAGTTGGAGTCATTGCGTACCCTGTCGGGAGAAAAGGAAAGGCAGATCGCTTTGCTTAAACGAGAGTTGGAGCTTCGAGATCAAAGAATTAGCGGCCTGGAATTGGATCTCGCTGCCAAATCCAGTCACCCATCTCAAACCGAACTGAGGACACGTCGAAGAAAGAATTCGTTCTCTTGAGCTGCCTCGCAAGACTGTCGATACTATCGGCGAATATTTTCCCTTTTCACTGATCTTGGGCGTTCCGGACACGGGGAATATTTGTGACAACGTGGTATCCAAAAGCGCACCTGAATCGGTGAGCGGGGCTAATTTGAGGTTATAAGGGGCTAGATTGCGGCCACATATGCCCGGAATCTGGGGGACAGAATTGTGACGCCTGACTCTAGGATTTTCAAAAATTCGGCTCAAATTTAGACCGTTTAACTGACCATAGACTAGGTAAGTGCCATCCTTCTTCATGCCCCGAAGTTACTTTCTTGAAGCACCGGCTAGAAACACAAAAGATTGGCTCTGCAACAGAAGCTGGTCCATATGTATCCCAAAATTACTTCTGCGCACTCACAAATGACGTTGCCGTTTTGATCCAGCGCTTGAGACTTAACATAATACCAATTATGCGCTTAATGGAGTGGTCTACACTGCACGTACTTCCGGTTCACATTCCTTCAAAACGTACGAAGCTGCTCATTTGTCGCTTTGCAAACATACATAGAATCGAGTTGAACAGCACTTCAAGAAGGTCAGGTTTGCCCTTATGGGAGCAACCTAGATATTGATGTGTAGAATTAACTTATTTATATAGCTCTTTGTATTTATTCTGTTTTAAATAATACAAACACACAACGTGTCAGTTTCGCCTACGCCGTTCTGTTTTCTTTTCACAGACGGCTTCAACCGTTCCGTCGAGATTCTGCCGCTCTAGACGGACACAGAACCCCCACAGATTGGCTACATGTTCGACGACGGATTCGTTGTTCTCACTCAAGGTGCGACGTTGGTGGACGAAATGACGCAGGGTCAGCGACCGGTCACCGCGTAGGTCGACGTTCCACACCTGAATGTTTGGTTCTCGGCTGCCCAGATCATATTGTTCGGAAAGCTGGTGACGCAGCGAACGATAGCCACGATCATCGTGAATGGCTTCAATCTCCAGCTTGTTGCGCGTATCGTCGTCGAGCACCGAGAACAGGCGAAATTCACGCATCAGGTGCGGCGAGAGATATTGGGCGATGAAGCTTTCGTCCTTGAAATTTTGCATGGCGAAGTTGAAAGTCTTGCGCCAGTCTGAACCGGCGATGCTTGGAAACCATTCGCGATCTTCATTGGTCGGATGCTCGCAGATGCGGCGTATATCCCGCCACATGGAAAAACCGAGAGAGTAAGGATTGATCCCCGAGTAATACGGGCTGTTGTACGGCGGCTGATAGACAACATTGGTGTGCGACTGGAGAAATTCGAGCATGAAACCATCGGACAGCCTTCCCTCGTCATAAAGTGTATTGAGCATCGTGTAATGCCAGAAACAGGCCCAGCCCTCGTTCATCACCTGCGTCTGACGCTGCGGATAGAAATACTGGCCGATCTTGCGCACGATGCGCACCACTTCTCGTTGCCAAGGCTCGAGCAGCGGCGCGTTCTTCTCAATAAAATAAAGCAGGTTTTCTTCCGGTTCCTCCGGAAAGCGTGCGTCCTCGCTGATCTCTTCGGCTTCCGGGCGCGGCGGTAGGGTTCGCCACAGGTCGTTAACCTGTGCTTGCATGTACTCCTCGCGTTCTTTCTGACGCAGCGTTTCTTTTTCCAGAGACAGTTTCGGTGAGCGCTTGTAGCGGTCGACGCCGACGTTGAGCAAGGCGTGACAGGCGTCGAGCAACCGTTCCACGGACTCTACCCCGTGCTGCTCTTCGCATTGGGCGATGTAGTTCCGGGCGAATACAAGGTAGTCGATGATCGCGTCGGCGCTCGTCCACTGCTTGAACAGGTGGTTGCCCTTAAAAAATGAGTTGTGCCCGTACGCGGCGTGCGCGATGACCAACGCCTGCATGGGCAGCGTATTTTCATCCATCAGGTAGGCGATGCACGGGTTGGAATTAATCACGATCTCGTAGGCCAGCCCCATCTGGCCGCGTTTGTAGCGGTTTTCGGTAGCGAGGAAATGCTTGCCGAAGGACCAGTGATGGTAATAGACGGGCATGCCGATCGAGGCGTAGGCGTCCATCATCTGCTCGGCGCTGATCACTTCAAGCAGATGCGGGTAACAGTCCAACCCGTAGGCCTGCGCGACGCGACCGATCGCCTCGTCGTACTCTGCTATGGCCTCGAAACTCCACTCGGAGCCGATAGGCAGGGGGACGACGGATTCCTTACTCATGTTAACTCCCGGCATGCGATTTTTCTTCACGTGATCATCGCGCAGCAAGCTTCGTTCTTAAGAGACTCGCCGCTTGAACAGCTCGCGGAAAACTGGATAAATATCGGTCACATCGCCGATGCGCTGCATGGCGAAGTGGCCGCGGTGTGTGTCTTGCAACTTCTCGTATTCCGCCCAAAGATTTTGTGGTGCGCCTTCGGTAATCTCGATGTAAGAGAAAAACTGGCAAACGGGCAGCAGTGAATTTTCAAGCAGGTCGCGGCAGCGTGGTGAATCGTCGTTCCAGTTGTCGCCGTCGGAGGCCTGCGCGCCGTAGATGTTCCATACGTTGCTTGGGTAGCGGTCGCGGATGATGCTGTGCATCAGCACTAACGCACTGGAGACGACCGTGCCGCCGGATTCGCGGGAAGTGAAAAAATCATCCTCGTCCACCTCTGAAGCAACCGTGTGGTGGCGAATGAAGACCACATCGATGTGCTCGTAATTACGGGTCAGAAACAGATAGAGCAGCATGAAAAAACGCTTGGCGATATTCTTCCGCCCTTCGTCCATTGACCCGGAAACGTCGAGCAAGCAGAACATCACCGCCTGTGTGCTCGGTTGCGGCACGCGGACGTGGTTGTTGTAGCAGAGATCAAACGGGTCGATAAACGGGACGGCTTCAATTCGGATGCGCAGCCTGGCGATCTCGCGCCTGATGTGCTCAAGCTCAGGGTCATCTTCGGAGCGCGTCTGGCGTAACACTTCGAGTTCTTCTTCAAGCGCGCGGAGTTGGCCGCCGTAGGGGCCGCCAATGGCGATCCTTCGGCCAGCCGCACTGCGCATGGTGCGCCCAAGGTTGATATTGGTCGGCACACCGGACTGTGTGTACCCGGCGCGCACGCGGCGATATTGCTCGATGCGTGCCAACTGGCGCTTGACCAGATTGGGCAATGCCAGTTCATCGAAGAAAATGTCGAGAAACTCCTCGCGCGTCAGCGTGAACACAAAGTCGTCCAGCCCCTCCCCGTCCTGGCTTGCTTGACCCCTGCCCTGCCCGCTGGCACCGCCCTGCGGACGGTCGATCTGGTCGCCGCTGCTGAAGCGATCATTGCCCGGATTGACAGTTTCGCGCACTCCGCCTTGGCCGTGTGAAAACTGCGGCTCGGCGATATCCTTGCCGGGAATGCCTATCTTCTCGCCATTGTCTAGCTCACGCACGCCGCGCTGGTTGATGGCGTTGGATACCGCTTTGCGGATCTGCCCCTTGAAGCGCCGGATGAAACGGCTGCGATTGACTGAACTCTTGTTCTTGCTGTCAAACCGGCGGTCTACGATACGCACGGTCATTTTGTTCTCCCTTGGCTAAGCTCTATCAACACGGAGATCACGGAGATGCAGAGAACACGGAGAAAATCTATATCAATAAGCGTTTTCTGTCTTGCCTTTCTCTGTGCTCTCTTTATCTCCGTGTTCACCGTGTAGAAAGCGCTTTCCATCCTCACGAAGACTTGCGTACCCGCAGATACCACTCGCACAGGAGTCGTACCTGTTTCTCGGTGTAGCCCTTGCTGATCATGCGGTCCACAAAGTCCTTGTGCTTCTTCTGCTCGTCGCCGCTGGCCTTGGTGTTGAAGGAGATGACTGGCAGCAATTCCTCGGTGTTGGAGAACATCTTCTTTTCGATCACCGCGCGCAGTTTCTCGTAGGATGTCCACCCCGGGTTGTGTCCGTCATGCCTGGCGCGAGCGCGCAGCACGAAGTTAACCACCTCGTTGCGGAAATCCTTCGGATTGGAGATTCCCGCCGGTTTTTCAATCTTTTCCAGTTCGTCGTTAAGAGCACCGCGATCAAGCATTTCACCGGTATTCGGATCGCGAAATTCCTGATCCTGAATCCAGAAGTCGGCATAGAGAACATAGCGATCAAAGATGTTTTGCCCGTACTCCGAGTAGCTTTCAAGGTAAGCGGTCTGGATTTCCTTCCCAATGAACTCGGCATAGCGCGGCGAGAGGAACTCCTTGATGTAGCGCAGGTATTTTTCCTCGACCTCGGGTGGAAACTGTTCCTGCTCGATCTGCTGTTCGAGCACATACATCAGATGCACAGGATTGGCCGCCACCTCGCGGTGATCGAAGTTGAACACCTTGGACAGGATTTTGAAGGCGAAACGGGTAGATAACCCGGTCATGCCCTCGTCAACCCCGGCAAAGTCGCGGTATTCCTGGAAACTCTTGGCCTTTGGATCGGTATCCTTGAGATTTTCGCCATCATAGATGCGCATTTTCGAGAAGATGCTCGAATTCTCAGGCTCCTTCAGTCGCGACAGCACCGAGAATTGCGCCATCATGCGCAAGGTATCCGGAGCGCAAGGCGTCTTGGTCAGCGAGGAGTTATCAATCAGCTTTTCGTAGATGTGAACTTCGTCGGAGACGCGCAACGAGTAGGGCACCTTGACGATGTAAATGCGGTCAAGGAAGGCTTCGTTATTGCGGTTGTTCTTGAATGACAGCCACTCGGCCTCGTTCGAGTGCGCCAGAACCAGGCCATCAAAAGGAATCGCGCCGAAGCCTTCGGTTCCCTTGTAGTTGCCCTCCTGTGTTGCAGTCAGCAGCGGGTGCAGCACCTTGATCGGCGCCTTGAACATTTCGACAAACTCAAGCACGCCGCGGTTGGCCAGGCACAGGCCGCCGGAGTAAGAGTAAGCATCCGGGTCGTTCTGCGAGAAGGTCTCCAGTCGGCGAATATCGACCTTGCCGACTAGAGAGGATATATCCTGGTTGTTCTCGTCGCCCGGTTCGGTTTTTGACACGGCGATTTGCGACAGCACCGAGGGACACAGCTTGACCACCCGGAACTTCGTGATGTCGCCGCCGAACTCGTGCAGGCGCTTGACCGCCCACGGGCTCATGATCGTACTAAGATAGCGACGCGGGATGCCGAAGTCGTCTTCGAGCAGAGTGGCATCTTCCTCGGGATTGAACAGCCCGAGCGGTGATTCATGTACCGGCGAACCCTTGATCGCGTAAAAAGGTACTTTCTCGATCAGATACTTGAGCTTCTCGGCAAGAGAGGACTTGCCACCGCCGACTGGGCCAAGCAGATAGAGAATCTGTTTCTTTTCTTCGAGCCCCTGCGCCGCATGACGGAAATAGGAGACGATATGTTCGATCACCTCTTCCATGCCATACAAATCGCGAAAAGCCGGGTAGCGTCTGAGCATCTTGTTGGCGAAAATGCGCGACAGGCGATGGTCGCTACGCGTATCCACTGTTTCCGGTTCGCCGATGGCCAGCAACATGCGTTCGGCGACGCTGGCATAGGCGGAGCTATCACGTTTGCATAACTCCAGATAATCCTGGACCGACATTTCTTCTTCTAGTGCCGCCTGGTAGCGGCCTTGGTAGCGTGCGAAGATCGACATGGCCTTTCTCCTTCCGTGTGTGCTGCATTCTCTTATTAGAGCAGCATTTTTTGAAAAGGTTACGACTTATCTGCCGATTTATTTGCTCTGGCAATAATAATTACTCAAGCCAGCGGGAATGATCATCCCAAGCTTGAGTTACGACAGCTTGTATCTACAGTTCAGGTATCTGAACGCAACTGGAGCGATACCAAGACAATTTTTACTGCCTTGTTAATTGTTAACTACACAGCATGAAAGTCAGCGCTTCCAGTCCGTAGCTCGACGCCGTTGCGGTTCAAGGAGCGTCCGCGTAATCACTTCTTGCGGAACACCTGCGTCTCTCATGAGTTTGAAACCGGTGGAAACATCGACTAGCAGCGCTACCGCCAGTCCCTTATTCACTACAGCATCCAGCCTGTTATCAACACGATCATGTTTCATTGTTTCAATCCTTCCAAATGCACGCGCCCGACATTGCGTACTGCAGTTACTCTAGAGGGCTACGTGCAGAACCACTTGCTACATACTTTTGATGCCATTTCTTTTGTCGAAGTTCCCTTCGTTCGTGCCTTGATGAAGGGCGCGGCATCAGTCACGAAAATCGGGTACCGCATAGCTTTATTCTACGTCACTCTTGAGATGAAGGTTTGCAGCTAACGCCCAAAGCTGTGGTTCCAGAAAAAATCAAGCGAACTGTCCGAACCCGCGCGGCCGACTATTGAAAACTGCCGACTCAGATTTACAGTCAGCTTTACAACGCTATCGGTCGTGTTCAGCGACTGTTCATAGCCAATCAAGGCGTTCGACGAAAGGCGTTTTCCGACACTCATGATCTGCTGGTTCAATGTCGGGCTGCTGCCAAATCCCGAGGCATTAACGACACGGCTGGTCGGCAGGCGACTACTTCCAATGCCTTGGCTGCTGCTCACGCCGAACTCGTCAATGCCCAATCCTTGCTGTATCTTGCTCAGGATTCCCCCATCCTGTCCGCCGAAGATCGTCTGTGCGGCAGCCAGCAGCAAGCTGCTGTCTCCCCCGGTGTTTTGTTCTGGCGAACGGCCCAGAACCAGCCACGACAGCTTTTCTGAATCCGGAACAACAGGTGTCGACACGAGCCGGATCATGGGTCTCTGGGCGGTACCGGTGACTTCGACACCAGCCTCGACGGGCAGATTGTTACGAACGGCGAGTATGTTCAGTCCCGGGTTATCGATTGAGCCCTGAAAATTGATGATCCCGCGTTCGATTCCGAGTTTCTGTCCGTAAGCGTCAAATCGCCCTTCAACCGTCTGGATACTCCCGCTGGCGCGAGGCAGTCCAGCATCGTCAGAGCGGATGCGCACCTGCCCCGCCAGTTTGCTTTCAACTCCGACACCGCGAAAGTGGAAGCTCTTCCCCAATTCAACTTCAAGACTCAGGCGCAGGGCACGCGAAACAGGACTCGCGGTGCCCGTTTCGGCCGGATTCGATCGCCCCCCGGCACCTTGCGCAGACGGCGCAGGACGAATCACTACATCATCCGACAGGCTCGGTCTGCCGCTTTTCCCCATCGACCAGAAACCGGCATCAACGCGCAGCTTTCCGCCGATATCCAGCGCACGTTCGCCAACGCGCACCTCACCCTCACCGGAGACGGCGAGCCACTGATCGGGGCGCTGCATGACACCGACACGATCCATACGCACGCTCAAGCGGGCGGCGTTGCTCGCCGTCGCACCGGCAAGCGCCAGTTCGCCACTCGCCTCAAATCGTCCGGGTGTGCTCGTCAGACTCGCCATGTCGAGTGCCAGCGTACGCGGCATGGGCTGGAAATCGCTCTCGAAACTCAGGCGACGCAGCAGAAGGCGTTCCGGGTTGATTTCGACAAGCGCCTGGCCGCGCTCCATCCGCACTCCCCGGTCAAGCTCGCGCAAAGCCAGTTTATCGCCGCGCCACTCGCCGTTCCATTGGGGATGTGCTGCGCTTCCAGAAAGTCGCATTTCCCCATCCAACTGACCGGCAATCTGCCAGCCCTCGCCGAGCAGCGGACCCATCCAGGCCAGATCGGGAACACGTGCCTGAAGGCGTCCTTGCCAGGGCGCCAGGGGATCGATCAGTGCCGCCTCGGATGTGCCGCTCGACGCGTTGAACTCGGCCGTTATGTTACCCAACCGCGATCCGCTAAATTGTCCGCTGGCGACAAGCCGTCCATCACCCAGCGTTGCCTGCAGACGGGCTTCACTGAGTCCCAGAAGCACCGAGCCGAATAGTAAATCGCCCTGCTCGCGCCATACGGAAGCCTTTCCCGTCGGGTTTTGCCCCAGCGCTGCAAAATCCCACTCCCCACCGAGCACCAAAGGCTGCGGGTTGGCCTTGCCCAGCGCGTCGGGCCAAACGCCAAGCGCTGGAAATTCGGCCAGCACAGCCTGCGGGCGAAATTGTTGCAAACGCCCGGTGCTCTGCCAGCGTCCTTGTTCGAGGCTCAGTCGATCAACGCGTAGACGGCCGATCAGGCCGTCGATGCTGGCAGGACCGAAAGACACTGTCGCACGGCCGACGCGTAGCGGCGCCGGTACTGTCAGCTCAAGCAAGGGTGGTGCGCCGGCCGAATCGACATTGCTCAACCGCAACTCGTTCAATGTACCGCCCCAGAGCATCGCTGGCGTACCGCTGGTTGGCCCCGTACTTGCTGGCTTGGGTGAAACTTCCGTTAGCAAACCGCCATCAAGCGCGAGACGAAGTTCACGTTTTCCAGGCAAGCCGACTCGTGCATCCAGATGATGCAGGTTCCGCAGTCCCTCGGCGTTTGCTTCCAGAACCAGCCCGGGAATTCCGTAAATGGGCAGTGCACATGAGCTGCAGCGCAGTTGGCCAGCAAGCACGCCCCGCTCCCCTTCGCCGAGTTGTGCATTCAACGACAAGTCCTTCAGATCAAGCAGCGAGGACAGGCGCAAGTGTGTGACTTGCGCGTCGCCGGCAAACTCCGGTCTGGCGATGCTACCGCCGAGGACCAGATTCGCTTTCGCATCACCCGCGATACCCGGCCAGCCAAGCGCTTCGAGTTTTGGTGCAAGGATATTCAGGCGTAGCGTGTCTCCAGCCCTGCCAAAGGCGCCCCGGGCGAACAAGCGATTGCCGGCCGCTTCAAGATCGATTTCGATCTTGCGCCACTGCGTGCCGCGAAGATCGACATCCCCTTTGCCGGTCAGTTTTTGCGGACCGAGGCGGCTGTCTCGCAGATTGAAGTGCAGGGCGAGTTCAAGTGCCGGACTCAGCGCTCCCTTGGCCTCAAAACTGGCGTTGATCACACTGCGCACCGCGGTCTTCGTTTTGAAAAAACGCGCCGGATCAAAATTCTGCACGCTGCCCTGCGCCGCGAAACGCTCGTCGCCAGTGAGCGCCAGCCGTCCTTGTGCAGCGAGGCGTGCCTTACCGGTCGCCAGTTGCAGGCTGCTCAACTCGACGGCCTCTGGAGTCAGGCTGGCCCGTGCGCTCAAGGCGTAAATCGCGTCACGCAGATTGAGTTCGAGGGTCTGACTGTCGCCACCGATTTGCGCGCGCAACGGCCCGGCCAGCCGGGTCGGCACCAGGCGACCATGCAGCGACCGGGCATTGACGCCACTGGCGGCAAGGTCGAGGTCGAGTTGCCCATTGGCAAAACTGCCCTGCCCTTTCAAGCGGCCACCGCCGGAAAGCGCCACGACCAGGCCCTCGAAGGACAAGCGCTCGCCCTGCCACTTGAGCTGCGACTGCAGTGATTCCAGAGGCAAGCGGAGTTGATCGAGCGCTCCGCTGCGCCGGTTGGTGATGTGCAGCCGCCCATCGGGAAGTTCACCGGGTTGCCCTGCAACAGTTGGCTTGCTGTCCAGTAGCGCTTCAATGTCAAACAGAGCCTGGGGGGCGCCAGTGACATAAGTCGAAGGATCGAGGCCGTTCAGCTTCAGATTGAGTGAACTCAAGGGTTGCGCTGAGAACGGCGTTAACAGGGCGTGGAGCTCTCCCGAAGCGCCGGAGGTGTCGGTCTTTCCTGTGCTGGCCGTCGCTGTTCCATCGATCTGCAGGCGACCAAGCGAACCGCTGCCCAGCAGATCCAGCGAAAACGACTGGCCGTACGACGAGCCGGTCAGCGCCGCTTGCGCCTTGAGTGTAAACGGCAGCACGCCATCCAGCGTGGCATCGGCAGAGAGGGCGAGTCGCCCCATCCGTGCCCGTAGATGTTCGAGTCGATGCAACTGGCCGTCACTCGCGAGGGCAGCGTCGATCCCTTCAGCCACAATCAGAAGGTTTTTATCGTTCTCGGTGCTTTCACCGAACATCACGCGACCCAGCAGCAAATGCGAGATACGTATGGCCAGCGGTATTCGCAGAGCGTCCGGCAGTTTTACCGGCTCGCTACTCGGGGCAGAAAAAATACGCAAGCTGCTTGCTTCGACGCGCTCAAACGCCAACTGGCCATGCAGGAGTTCACGCGGCGACCAGGCAACAGTGAGTTGCTTAACCTCCACATCCTGCGTGCTGTCGTGCCAACGTACCGACTGCGCTTGCCAGTCGCCAAGCAGGTATCCGCGTGGTGACTCGATCTGAAAACGGCCGGCGCTGAGCTGGGCCAACGCGGCACACAGGAAACGAAAGCCGCTTTCACTGCCACCCAGTCCACCCAGCACGGCAAGTAGTACGCCGGCCACGGCGACAATCCAGCGCAGGCGTCGAAAGGGAACGTGTCGAGAAGTTTTTCTAGCGGTGATCAAGTCGTCATCCTGCCTATTCGGCGCGTCAGAAAGGCACCGCCAGAGAGAAGTGCAAGCGCACTTTTTTGTCGAGTTTCCCCCAGGCGAGATCGATAGCCAGCGGGCCGGCCGGACTTTTCCAGCGCGCTCCGACACCGTAACCCTGTGCCAGTTTGAAGACTTTGCGATCATCGGCCGCCTGGCCGGCATCAACAAAGGTGGCGATACCCCATTGGTCGTTGATCCAGTGCGTATATTCGGCACTCACGGTCAGCAGGTAGCGACCGCCCAGCGTGGTCGAACCTTCCTGCACACCGAGGCTCTGGTAGGCATAACCGCGCACCGAATTGCTGCCGCCGGCCCGGAACAGATAGTCCTGCGGGATGCCCTGCCGCGACGGTGCCGCTGTAATGCCCACTTCGCCGCGTAGCAACAATCCGTCTGACTTGCCGAGCGGGATGCCCTGACTGTAGCGGAAATAGGAACGCAGGAAGTTCTGATCGGAAAGCACGGCCTTGGCTGCTCCTCCCAGCTGCAACTGGGCAACGATGCCTTCGCTGGCGTCCAGGGGGTCGTCGGCGTAGCGCCAGAGCCAACCCACCGACGCCGTAAGCGCACGGTTGACGCTCGATGGCACACCGTTTGGCGACTGTTGTTCGTGCTGCCAGTTAAGCCCGAGGCGTTGCTCGATACGGCCACGCAACTGCACGCGAGACACGGCAAAGGCCACCCGTTCGATGCCCAGTCCTTGAATATCGGATTTTTCAACGATACTTCCAACACTGTCGCGTTGTTGCTTGCGATCCGGCGGCAAGAAGATGTCGGCGTATGCGCCTTGGCGCAACTGTTCGACCCGAGCGCCAGTGCTCAACTCCCAGCCGCGGCCAAAGAAATCGGAGTTACGGAAATTGCCTTCGACACGGGCGCCGGTGTTGGAGCTGAACCCGGCGCCAAGCGCGACATTGAAGGGGGCACGCTCGCTCAGGCGAATGATGACCGGCACGTGCACCGTTTCGTCATCCGGCTGTGTCGGCAACTCCGCCGAACTGGCGTCCGTTTCAAGCGGCAATGGGTCGTGTTCCAGCTCAACCGACACCGACGAAAAATAAGGCGTATTCTGCAGCGCCGCCTGCACAGCCAGCAGATCTTTCTGTTGGTAGGCATCGCCGGGATGCAGTTGCTCGCTATAGCGTTTGACGAGCGATTCCGAATAACGCTTCAGGCCGATGACACGAATTTCGCCGTAGCGATACTTCGGGCCGGCATCGTAGATCAGTTGCAGGTCAACCCGTGCCGTCTCGACATCCACTTCGGCCTGGCTTGACAGCAGGCGAGCAGCGGCATGATCAGCCATCATCAAATCGCGCAACAAGCCCTGTTTGGCCTCGTTCCAGGCGGACTGGCTGAAAGCGGAAGCGCTCGGTAGCGCCCAATCCTTGATCAACATCTGTTTGCGATCGGCAGCAAGCGGGCCGCGGATCTCAATGTGCAGGGTACCAATTTTTGCACGCGTCCCAGGGTCAACCTGCAGGACGAGACCTTCGTTGCTGCTGCGCAGATCAATACTCGGTGAAAAATAGCCTTCAGTAGCGAGGAGCTCGCTGGCTTCCTTCTCCAACCGTCGCTCAAGCGTGGTGCGCGCCATATCGTCTTGAGCGTCAGCCACCTGTTCATCCAGCGTCAGGTGACGCTGCAGCATGTCGCTCACTGTCGCGGGTGCGACCAGTCGCGTTGCGGCATGCCCCGGCTGGGCCAGGGTGAAGATTAGCGCAGCATGTAGAATGAAAATCAGACGCCACATAAACAGGCCAACGATCAGTGAGCTGACTCTACAGCGTCGCCAATCCAGGATTCAAGCAAAGTATAGGTTACGGCGAGCACCACGGGGCCGATAAAAATTCCGACCAGCCCGAAACCCAGCATGCCACCGATGACGCCGGCAAAAATAAGGAGCAGCGGCAAATCGGCTCCTTTCTTGATCAGCACCGGGCGCAGGAAATTGTCGAGGGTGGTAACGATCAGGCTCCACACGAGAAGGAAGGAGCCCCAGCCCATCTCGCCCGTCCAGAACATCCAGCCGACGGCAGGAAATAGAATGAGCCCCGGCCCGACCTGGGCGATGCACAGCATGAGCATCACCGCTGAGAGCAGCGAGGCGAAAGGAACCCCGGCAATGCCCAGGCCAATGCCGCCAAGCACGGTCTGGATGATCGCGGTGACCCCTACCCCGAGTGCCACACCACGAATAGCCTGCCCGGCAAGAATAATGGCGTTTTCGCCCCGCTCGCCGGCCAGGCGCCGGCCAAAACGCAGGACACCGGAAGCCCCCACTTCACCACTGGCATAGAGGATTGCTGACAAGGCCACGATGAGCAGAAACTGAATGAGCATGAAACCCAGGCCACCGGCCTGCCCGATAAGCCACTTGCCGGATTCGGCCGCATAAGGAGCGGCTTTCGCCAACAGCCCCTGTGGCCCTGCATCAGCCAGTTGTCCCCATAACGCCGCGATTCTCCCGCCAATCAGCGGAAATGTTCCCACCCACTCGGGCGGGTGCGGCAGTCCCGAAGTTACAAATTTCATGGCCAGGCTGGAAATATCCTCCGCGTGATCAGCAATGGTACTGATCGCCAGCCAGAGAGGAACAAGCAACAGCAACAACAAGGCCAGCGTCATTCCGGCTACCGCCAGACCGCGTCGACCACCCAGGCGTTGCTCAAGCGATTTGAGCAACGGCCAGGTGGCCACCACAATCATGGTAGACCAGACTGCGGCAGCCAGAAACGGACGCATCACCCAAAGCGATGCACTGATCAACAGCAGAATGCAAAGAACTGCCAAGATTGTGCGGGTCAAATCACGGTGAATTTCAGGCATATGGGGTCTCGCTGATGAAAAATGAAAGAGCCATCCTGACACGAAAGAGCGCGAAACAGGCTGCGACGTGATGTCTTCGCCCTTATGCCAGTTCGCTTTGCCACCGAAAGTAAGTTGGTGACGAACTTGCTAATTTCGACAGGTTGACATCACCATCACTTCAATTGAGATCTGTTTTCTTGATGCCCGGCAAACGTAGAACTTCGATTCCCTCATCGCGAAGAGCTTCGTAGTCGTCAACGCTGGCTTCGCCCCGGATCGAGCGCAACGGGGCTTCCATATAATGAATCTTGCGCGCTTCAAGCGCAAAATCCTTTCCGACATCTTCGCTATTGGCAACGATTACCGACATGAGTTGCTGGTAGGCGGCAAGCATTCCGGATTGCGTGTTGATCTGGGGCAACTCGTTTGTCGATTCGGGGGTATTCGCTGGTTTTGCCAGATGGACGGCAGAAGGCACGCGGCGAATCTGGGTAGATCCGCAACGAGGGCAAGAAATCAATCCACTCTCGTGCTGACTATCGTAGTTCGCCTGTGACTGAAACCATCCTTCAAAAGGATGATCCTGATCGCATGACAGGTCAAATATGATCATTAGGTTTTGCTGACTGAAGATTGGAAGGGTGGTGCCCGGAACCGGGATCGAACCGGTACAGCCTTACGGCCGAGAGATTTTAAGTCTCTTGTGTCTACCTATTTCACCATCCGGGCTGAGGCTGCCGATTATACCTGCCCCGTAAAGTAAAAAAGGGAAGTGCAATTGCACTTCCCTTTTTAGTTTGGAGCGGGAGAAGAGTCTCGAACTCTCGACCTATACCTTGGCAAGGTATCGCTCTACCAACTGAGCTACTCCCGCAAAACCCTGGAGGCGCGAGCCGGAGTCGAACCGACCTACACGGATTTGCAATCCGGTGCATAACCGCTTTGCTATCGCGCCGCGCCTACCTCACGATAGGTACTGCTTAGCTACTGAGAAGCCAAAAGCTCCTCGAAAAAACTGGAGCGGGAGAAGAGTCTCGAACTCTCGACCTATACCTTGGCAAGGTATCGCTCTACCAACTGAGCTACTCCCGCGTGAAGCGAGTGCGCATTATAAAGACTTGTCGTAACCTGTCAACGCTTTTGCCGTGTTTTGCAAGGCAGACTAGCGCTTTCTGTCTTGCTCCATAAGATGTGGCCACGCCATTCGCATGTAGTAACCCATCGACCAGAGCGTCAGAACGGCGGCAATATAGATCAGCCAGGTACCCAATCCTTGAACATCAATACCATTGACTGGCGCGTGGTAGAGCAACATTGGAATGGAAGTCATCTGGGCGACTGTCTTGATCTTGCCAATCATCGACACAGCAACACTCTTTTGCGCGCCGATCTGCGCCATCCATTCACGCAGGGCAGAAATGGTGATTTCGCGTCCAATGATGATCGCTGCCAGTATGGCATCCAGTCGTCCTAATTGAACGAGCATGATCAGCGCGGCAGCAACGACAAGCTTGTCGGCCACCGGGTCAAGGAATGCGCCAAAGGCCGAGGTTTCGTTCCAGCGACGCGCAAGATAACCATCCAGCCAGTCCGTGACACTGGCAATGACAAAAACCAACATGGCGGCAAAGTCGCGCCCTATTCCATCGATCCATGAATCCGGGACGTAATAGATCGCGATCATCAGCGGAATCAGGACGATTCGCAGCCAGGTCAGAAGAATCGGTATGTTTAGGGGCATCAATGTAACGCCGTATAAATTATTTCGGCCAGTTCCCGGCTGATGCCAGGGACTGCGGTAAGTTGGTCTACCCCTGCATTCGAGATGCCCTGCAAGCCGCCGAAGTGGGAAATCAGGGCCTTGCGCCGCTTTGGTCCGATGCCGGCAATTTCTTCAAGTCGTGACGTCCTTCGAGTCTTGCTGCGTTGCGCCCTATGGCCTGAAACCGCGAAGCGGTGTGCTTCATCGCGAATTTCCTGGATCAGATGAAGCGCAGGATGTTCCGTCGGCAATTGTACCGGTTCGCGGCCGTCAGCGAAAACAAGGATTTCGAGGCCCGGCTTGCGCGCTTCGCCTTTCGCGACACCGAGCATCGGCAAATGCGACAGTCCCAGTTCCTCCAGCGCCGACAAGGCTGAACTGACCTGCCCTTTCCCGCCATCGATCAATATCAGTGCAGGGGCCACACTGTCGCCACTGGCAACTTTTTCATAACGGCGGAAAACGGCCTGGCGAATGGCGGCGTAGTCGTCACCGGGCTGGATATCCTGAATATTGAAGCGCCGGTATTCCGACTTGCGCATGCCGTCTCCTTGATAGACAACACAGGAGGCCACGGTCGATTCGCCCTGCGTATGGCTGATGTCGAAGCACTCGATGCGTGTTTCATTTCCCTCGTCCACATCCAGAGCGTGCAGTTCATGCAATGCTTCAAGCCGTGCCGATTGCCGTGAAAGGGTATTCCGCCGGGCGAGAATCGCCAGTTTGGCGTTTTGCTCGGCCATCTGCACCCAGACTTTCTGCAGGGTGAGTCGGGGTTCCAGAATCGGCACCGGTCGATTGGCCAGCTCGGAGAGAACGTTGGCCACGTCGCAATCAGGCAGCGTTTGATTAAGGTAAATGCGCATCGGGATCGGGTGCGCCAGGTAGTGCTGGTAGAGAAAGGCGGAAAGCACCTCCATCGGCGAACTGTCACCGGCGTTGGCCGGAAACTGGGTCTTGTCACCCAGATGCCGGCCGCCGCGCACCATGGCGAGATTCACGCAGATCATGCCGCCTTCGGCCACGACGACAACGATATCAACGTCTTCTCCCTTACTGCTTTCGACGTGCTGCTTGTCCTGCACCTGTCGCAGTGATTGTATCTGGTCGCGGAAAATCGCCGCCTGCTCGAAAGCAAGTTCCACCGCCGCCTGATCCATGGCTTCGCTGAGTCGCCCAATCACTTCCTGGTGTCGTCCTTGCAGGAACATCGACGCCATCTGCACATCCTGGGCGTAGGCTTCCGGGGTGATCAGATCGACGCAGGGCCCGGAACAGCGCTTGATCTGGTACAGCAGACAGGGCCGCGAACGGTTGTTGAACACCGAGCTCTCACAAGTACGCAGGTGGAACATTCGCTGCAGAAGATTGATGCTCTCGCGAACAGCCGACGACGACGGAAAGGGCCCGAAGTAATCCGATTTCCGATCCGTGTTGCCGCGAAAAAAACCGAGTCGCGGATAGGCGTCGCGGGTGACGACGATGTAGGGGTAGGATTTGTCGTCGCGGAAAAGGATGTTGTAGCGTGGCGAGAGACTCTTGATCAGGTTGTTTTCGAGCAGCAGCGCTTCGGCTTCGGAGCGCGTGACGGTGGTTTCCACTTTGGCGATCTGCGCCACCATCAGGGCAATGCGTGGGCTGGGGTGATTGTCGCGAAAGTACGAGGCGACCCGCTTTTTAAGGTTCTTCGCTTTGCCCACATAGAGCACCTTGCCACTGGCGTCGAGCATGCGGTAGACGCCAGGCAACTCGGTCAGTGTGGCAAGCAGTTCTTTGGCGTCGAACAGATTGGCTTGGTGCTTCTTGTCCATGAGCTAGAGCGGTTAGGATGTCGGCTTTGATGTTATCACGCCGTTTCACCGTATCCATGTCTTCAACCTCCAGCCAGACCCATTGGGATATCTTCTGCAACGTTATCGACAACTTTGGCGATATCGGGGTGTGCTGGCGCCTTGCGCGCCAACTGGCTAGCGAACAGGGCGTTGCGGCTCGCCTGTGGGTTGATGAACTGGCGACATTCCAGCGAATTTGCCCGGAAATCGACCCGCAATCAGCGCTTCAAAACGTGCTCGGGGTTGAAGTGCGGCGCTGGGCCGCTGATTTCCCTGGTGTTATTCCCGGCGATGTGGTGATCGAAGCCTTTGCCTGCCGTTTGCCCGAGCGATTTGTCGATGCTATGGCTGCATGCAATCGGCCGCCGGTATGGATAAACCTCGATTACCTGAGCGCCGAGGCTTGGGTTTCGGGCTGCCACGCCCTGCCCTCGCCGCATCCGCGTTTGCCGCTCACCAAGTATTTTTTCTTTCCAGGCTTCCACGCCACCACCGGCGGGCTGCTGCGCGAGAATGATCTGGAGGATCGTCGGCGTACTTTCTGCGCTTCGCCCGAGCAGCAACAAAACTTCTGGCGTTCCCTCGGTCTGTTGCCGCCAGCCGATGGTGCACTGGCCATCTCACTTTTTTCCTACGAAAACCCGGCGATTGCCGAGCTGCTTGAAATCTGGGCTAAAGGCGATGTGCCGATCTGTTGCCTTGCGCCTATGACGCGAACGCTGCCAAGTATTGAAGCCTATATGGGAAGGCCTCTTGAGGCCGGCGATGTGGCCAGTCGCGGCAACCTTGAAATCCGGATGCTGCCCTTCGTTGCTCAGCCCGACTATGACCAACTGCTCTGGTCGTGCGACATCAACTTTGTGCGCGGCGAAGACTCTTTCGTTCGTGCCCAATGGGCCGCAAAACCTATGGTGTGGCACATCTACCCGCAGGACGACGATGCGCATCGGGTCAAACTTGGCGCTTTTCTCGATCTTTACTGCGCCAATCTGTCGGAACCATCAGGCACAGCCGTGCAGGCTATTTCTGGCGTGGAATGGCGGAAAAGAACGAAGGAATGACACTCCTCGGATTTTCCCAGATCTATGGACGCAGTTTATTGAAGTGCTTCCTGATCTGCGCAAGCACACGGTGGACTGGGAAAATAAACTGTCAAAACAGGAAGATTTGTGCAGTTCCCTCGTGCGTTTTTGCCGTTCCAAGTTATAATACGCGGCTAATTTTTCCCCGCAATTACCGGAACGCACTATGAAAACCGCACAAGAACTTCGCGCAGGCAACGTGTTTATGGTCGGCAACGACCCGATGGTTGTCCTCAAGGCTGATTACAGCAAATCCGGCCGCAACGCCTCGGTCGTTAAAATGAAGATGAAAAATCTGCTGACGGGCTCGCCGAGCGAAACCGTTTATCGCGCCGACGACAAGTTCGACGTCGTTCAGCTCGACCGCAAGGACGTCACCTATTCCTATTTCGCCGATCCGTTGTACGTTTTCATGGACGCCGAGTATAACCAGTACGAGATCGAAGCCGATTGCATGGCCGACGCACTGAGCTACCTTGAAGAAGCGATGCCCTGCGAAGTCGTGTTCTACGACGGCAAAGCCATCTCGGTCGACATGCCGAACAGTCTGGTGCGCGAAGTCATCTACACCGAACCGGCCGTCAAGGGCGATACGTCGGGCAAGGTGATGAAGCCGGCTCGCTTGTCTACCGGTTTTGAACTTCCGGTTCCAGCTTTCGTTGAAATCGGCGACAAGATCGAAATCGACACCCGCACCAACGAATACCGCGCCCGCGTCAAGTAATTCGCTGGCCAATGGGCAGTTCAGAAAAAGGGCAGCCGAGGCTGCCTTTTTTCATTGGCGCGTAATGAGACTGTTCTATCTGGCTCAATCTGGCCATGAACCTTCCGGGCTAACCGATCAAAAGTCCAGAAGCCTTGATACCAGCGAGATAGCGCGGATCGTTCTGTGAGATTGGCAGATCGTTGTCTGGCAAAAGTCGCGTGATCCGGTCGGAACGTACCGGGTCGAACTCTGGCCGCCAGCGTTCCAGCACATCACCGACCGCATCAGGGGCATTACACACCAGCAACATGTCGCATCCGGCCTTCCATGCGGCCGTTGCCCGACCAACGATGTCACCGGCAATACTGGCAGCTTCCATCGAAAGATCATCGCTGAAAACGACGCCATCAAATTTCAAGTTGTT
>JANNNT010000016.1:0-1722 GCA_031398685.1 Rhodocyclaceae bacterium
GCAAGCCAACGCCACCCTGCCGCTGTCGGCTTTCGGCCTCAATCTGCCGGTGACGCTGGCCACCTCAGTGATTGGCGGCCTGGTTGCCGCATTTCTTACTTACCGGCTCTTTGCTCGCCACCTGCCTGACAGTCTTGAGAAACCGGCCGCTGAAGAGATCAAGATAGTCAAAGAGAAACAGAACCTGATCCAGATGATCATGAGCGGCGGCGAGGAAGGTTTTCAACTCGTGCTCAAGGCCGTCCCGCTGCTGGTGCTGGCCGTGCTGCTGGTCAATGCGCTGAAGGCCGTCGGCGCGATCAGCTTCATGGAAACGCTCTGCGGTCCGGTGCTTTCGCTGGTCGGTATTTCAGCGTCGTCCGTACTGGCGATCATCACCAAGTACATCGCCGGCGGAACCGCCATGATGGGAGCAACCATCCCCATGCTCCAGGACCACCTGATGACCGCCACCGATCTCAACAAGATCGCCGGTTTCACGATCAATACCCTCGACCCGGTCGGCGTGGCCGTGCTGGTTACCGCCGGCAAGCGCTTCGCCGCCTTCGCCGGTCCGGCGATCAAGGGTGCGCTGGCAGGGATTCTCGTACGCGGCGTTTTGCACCTGATGATTTTTTGACCGGCCGGCAAGCCGCTATGGCGATCGGCTAGAGCGATGCTCCGTCGAACACGTCGACGGGCAGCGACAAGGTGTCCACGCCATCAATGCATCCGACGTTGATGCGGAAATGGCCGGGCTGGCGCAGGGTCTGATGAAAGGGGTAGATCCCGCATTTACGGCAAAAGTGGTGCTTCGCCACCTGGCTGCCGAACGTATAGGTCGACAGGCAATTGTCTTGAACCTCGATGCTGATCTCATCGGGGGCGACGATGAATCCGCTCATCAAAGCCCCTTTGCGACGGCAGATCGAGCAGTTGCATCGCACGCCGAGTTCAATCGCCGGGCCGACGAAGGTAAAGCGTATGGCGCCGCAATGGCAGCTACCCGTGTAGTCGTTCATTGGATTCTTCTCCGTGCATCCAATGGCAAGGTCGTGGCCCGAGGCGAGGGGTGCCGGGGGCTTGCTCACGCTTCACCCTCCAGTTGTTCAAGAAACTGCTGTGCCTCGGCGAGCTGTGTTTCACTGAATACGCGTATTCCGGACTGCCGGAGCAGTGCTGCGCTTACTCCCGGAACAGGGATTCGTTTGCTGCTAAAACTGCCGTCGTAAGTGTAATTCGCCCCGCACGACGGGCTGCCCTCTTTCAGCACGGCAAGGCGGATGCCCTGTCGGCGCGCCACATCGAGAACACGCCCGGCCCCGGCAACGAATTCGCAGGTCACATCGCGCCCCGATTTTTCAAAAACCCTGGCCGTGCCGGCCAGCACGCCGTCGCCACCGGCCGCGTTGCTGATCTCCGCCGCTGGGCGCCGGGCCGGCAGGCCGGCATCGACTTCGGGGCACACCGCGACGACGCGACCGTCCTCTAGCCAGCGGTCGAGAATGGCTGAGGTGCACATTACGCTTACGCCGTTATAGCGTACCGGTAGCCCGAGAAGACAGGCGCTGACAAGTATTGAGTGCATCCGTTGCCCAGTTAAGGTGAAGAATAGACCCCTATTCTGAGCGAATGCGGCTCTATTTGGCAATTCCGCCCGGATAGCACAAGCCGCCGGTAATTTCGAGCGTTGTGGCGTTGATCGCCTCGTTCTCGACGCAGTGCCCGATCAGGCGGGCGATT
>JANNNT010000017.1:0-3665 GCA_031398685.1 Rhodocyclaceae bacterium
GTTTTCGCGAAAAGATTTCCAGATGTCCAGGCTAATGTTTGAGCGTATATCACCCGTGCCGTTTTCCGGATCGGACACCCAGAAACCAAGTTCCAGACTGATGCCGCTTTCGGCAAACGCAGTAAGTTGCACGCCCGGCTCCGGGTCGGTCAACACTCGTGGCTGCAGTCGTGCCGCTTCAACCATAAGTTGCATGGCTTTTTCCAGATCCCCGGTGTAGGCCACCTGGAGGTTCAAAGCAAACCGAACACGCGTATCGGTAAAGGACTGGTTGCGCACGATGTTGTTCACCAGATATTCGTTGGGGATGATCACCTCGGTTCCGGTCAACGTCCGCAGCACGGTATAGCGCGTGGTGATCTGCGTCACCGTACCGGAGGTCGTCGCGTCGACGGCCACCAGATTGCCCAGGCGGATCGAACGGTCGAGCAGGATGATGAAACCACTCACATAGTTGCTCGCAATCTTCTGCAAACCAAAGCCGAGCCCCACGGCCAGGGCCCCGCTGAAAATCGAGAGTGTAGTCACATCGATGCCGACCAGCGACAGGCTGCAGAGCAAGGCGATCACCAAAAGGATCGCCTTGGCCAGCCGCACCAGCACTTCGCGCATATTTCCGTCCATCTGCCCGGCCGCCAGCAGACGGCTCTCGATCAAACTGGCGACCCAAAGTGCAACGAGCAGCGTAAGACCAACCGTCACGGTGCCATGCATCATCATCCAGAGGTTGATCGAGTGCTTGCCGACGCGGAAGCTCACCTGTTCGAGCATCTCGACCACCGGATCGGCAAGCTCGGTGATATCGAGCACCATCCATCCCCATATGGTCGCCGTAATCAAACGCTCGAAACTGCTGAGAAAACCTCCGCTGGAAAAAACACAGCGCAACACGTAAACCAGTATTCTGGCCAGCGCCCACGAGATGAGCAACGGCCCCGCCAAATACAGCAGACTGAGGTGTTCCCACTGCATCAGCATAAGCGTCTTGCGCAGGACCAGAACCAGCACCAGCGCAATCAGCGGAAAGGTCATACGCTTCAGGCTCCCCGTACCGAAAGCTCTCAGCGCACTCTGTGCGGATACTTCGTGGCCCCTCTCACCCCCCCTTAAGCGGAACGAAATCCACCAGGAAAAGCCCAGAATCAGCGCCAGTCCCAGCGCCACCCAATAGAAATCCGGGTGGTTCAAATCGCTCCAGAAGCGATGGAGCAATGCAAACATTTCTTTCTCGTTCATTGACGCGCCATTGCCGCCGCAAAAAAGCCATCGGTCCCGTGGCGATGCGGCAACAGGCGCAAGCGCTCGCCGCCGTCCTGGTCACAATCGATGTCGATCTCCTGCTTGTGCAGCACCTCGGCGGCGGACAGCGAAACGAACTCGGGATGCGCCGCCAGAAACGCCGACACCACCGTCTCATTTTCCGCGTCGAGCAGGCTGCATGTCGCGTAAACCAGGCGACCGCCTTTCTTCACCAGAACGGATGCCGCGTGGAGAATTGCGGCCTGCTTGGTCGTCAGCTCAGCCACACTTTCCGGCGTCTGCCGCCATTTCAGGTCAGGGTTTCGACGCAGCGTGCCGAGGCCGGAACACGGCGCATCAACCAGAACGCGATCGAGTTTCCCGGCCAGTCGTTTGATCTTGATATCGTTTTCCGACTCAATGCGTACCGGATGCACATTCGACAGCCCGGAACGCGCCAGACGCGGCTTCAGTTTGGCGAGGCGTTTTTCGGCCACATCGAAGGCGTACAGGCGGCCCTGCGAGCGCATCAGGGCGCCGAGCAAAAGCGTTTTGCCCCCGGCGCCGGCACAGAAATCCGCAACCATTTCACCGCGTTTTGGCTGCAACAGGAAGCCGAGCAACTGGCTGCCCTCGTCCTGCACCTCGAAGCTGCCGTCGAGAAACAGGGGGTGGCGTGAAATCGACGGCTTGCCGACCAGGCGAATTCCCAGCGGCGAATAGCGGCACGCATCCGCTGCCAGCCCATCGGCATTGAGCCGGGCGAGCACGTCAGCGCGCTCGGCCTTGAGCGGATTGACCCGCAGATCAAGCGGCGCGGACTGATTGAGGCCGACAGCCAGCGCCTCCAGTTCCTGCGCATCGAACTGCAGCGTTAGCGTCTCATACAGCCAATCCGGCAGATCGAGTCGAATCGCCGGCGGCAAATCTTCCAGTTTGATGGCCTTGGCGTGTGCCAGCCACTTGCCTTCGACTTCAATCAATACGGCATCCAGTTCGCGCCGGTTCAAGCCGTGCACACAGGCCAGCGTAGCGAGCAACAAGCGCCGCGAAGTTACGTCATCAAGGCATCGTGCCGACAGTGAGCGCTTGCGGCGAAGCACCGCATAGACGGTCTCTGCGATAAAGCCCCGGTCAGCATGCCCCAGTTCCCGATGTTGCCGGAAGTAGCGTGACACCACCAGATCGGCGGGAAATGTTGAGCGCAGCAACTCGGAAAGCAGTGCTTCGGTATGGTTAAACAGGCTAGGGGTAAAGCGCATTATGGTGGACTCAGTTGGATTTGGGTGGCGACTTGAACCCAGATGTCGCCTTTGGCATCTTCCTGGCGGATTTTAACCGGTAGCAGCAGATGATCGTAAGCCAGCCAGAGTTCGATGTTCACGCCGGGGGCGCGTATATGCAAGGTACGCATGATACCCGCCGGCACTTCGATTTCCTCATCGCCCAACACCTCAAGGTGATGGACGACGTATTTCCTGCCGTTAGTAACCGGCAGCGTATCGCCCGACTCGGGATGCGGCATGAATCCGAGCTGGAAGGTGAACGAGAGCAGATCCTGCGCGCCGTGGGCCAGCGCCTGCTCGGCTCGATCACCAACGCGTACTTGCATGTTTTCCCAGTCGAACGAGGCCTTCTCCTTCGTTTCTTTCCCGTTGCGCCGAACGGCAAAGCTTTCCGGGCGCAATCCCTTGTCGGTTATCGTTCCCCGACTCTCCATCTCGAAACGGTAGGCTTTTAACAGCCAGACCAGACCGGTCGTTTCGGACACCGAGTTCAGGCGGTAGCGGCCATCAGTGATCTCCCACTCCTGCTGTGAAACACCGATTTCGAAGTTCGAATCACCACGATCGACGCGGTAACGAATCATTCCGCGCGGCGGCAGGCGCGGTTGGACCGGCGCCGACTCCGGCACAGGCACAGGCACAGGCACAGGCAGCGGAGCCTCCGGCTCGGGATTTGATTCAGTGACTGGCTCGGTTATGGGCGCTGTTCCCGGCTTATTGCCGTCCACAGACGATGGATCGGGGACGCTCAAAACTGGCGTGTGGACTACCGGTTCCACTTTCCGGCGCGGCGTTCTGTTTTTTGCAGGTTTCGGCGTCTCCAGCGAAGCCTCGGGTTCGACCTGTGGCTTTGGTAACGGCGGAGGGAGTGGCAACGACCTCAGCTCCACTTCAAGCGGCGGCGATGCAGGCTCGGTCGACAGGTCAATATCCGGTCCGAACAGTGCGGCCGCGTGCGCGCCTTCGTAGATGCGCAGTGAGCGGATTTCGCGGTACAGGCGCTCGACCGGGTGCTCGCTGGTGATGCCCAGGCCGCCGAAGAGTTGCACCGCGGCGTCGATGACTTGCTGCGCGCCTTCGGTGGCCGCCAGTTTGGCCATCGCGGCGTTGGCAGTGAGGTTCTTGCCTTGGTCGCCCTGG
>JANNNT010000075.1:0-31643 GCA_031398685.1 Rhodocyclaceae bacterium
ACCGGCGTCGTACTAACCAATCAGGCCCGCATGAAACAAAGGGCTGCTTGAGGCGGCTCAGAGCCTGACCGCAATCAGCGGGACGCGCATTTCGTCAGCGCTGACGCCGCCATGTACGCCCAGCATGCGGAAGCGTTTTTCACCCGGCAACCAGTCCTTGATCGTCCAGTTCTCCCTCATCACCAGCGTGTAATCGCCGACACGTGCGGCGAGTTTCACGTGAAACGGCGGCGGGCCGAACCAGCCGTCGCGGATCAGATCGATGCTGAGGCGAAGATCGATGCAGTACGCAAGATGGCGGCGAATATAGGCTTCGAACGCCGGACGATTTTCCGGGGCAACGTAGCAATAAGCCGCACGTCGCTCGCCGCACAACGGACGGGCCAGCAAGGCGGCGAGTTGCGGATGATCGTCGAGGTTGACCACACGCTCCGCCGGCGAATCGATGAAGCCATGGTCGGCGGTCGCGATCAGCCAGGCATCGCTACCCTGAACATTGGCGATGAATTCGCCGAACGCGGCGTCAAGCGCCACCAGCGTTTCCTGCGCGCGTTCGCTGTCGGTGCCAAAACGATGCGAAACCGTATCCAGCTCAGGGTAGTAGACATAGATATAGCGGGGAACCGGTGCGTGGTTCAACAGCTCTGCCAGTTGCGCGAACATTTCCGGCAAGGTGTTATAGGCCAGTGTTTCGGCTCCGCGCGCATGCCAGGCGTTGAACGGACTGCCGGCAATGCTCTGCGGTGCAAGCACCCAGCACTCGCGTTCAAGGTGCTGGAACAGCGAGGGGTAGTCAAAAAGCCGAGACGGCAGATCTTGCGGCAGTTGCTTTGCCGGCTCACCGCGGGGGGTTAGCGGCAGAATGGCGAGTGTCTGGTCGATTTCCTCAAGATGCATGTGCCAGCCGGTGAGGCCGTGCTGCGCCGGAGCCATTCCGCTCATGAAGGTGGTGACCGCCGTGGCGGTGGTCGACGGGAAGACCGAACTCAGGGTCGAGACCAGCTTGCTTTGCAAAGTTGAACCGCCAAGGTGCTTGTCGAGCGTTTTCTGCCCCAGACCGTCAATGACCAGGAGGACGATGTGGCGCGCCTCGGCAAGCTGAGCAGCCGGCAGCGCCGCAAGTTGAGGATAGCGTGGAACGCGACAGCCGCAGGCCGTCGCCAAACTCTGCACCAGATTGACGATGCCGCCACCAGAATAGTCAGGAACCCTAGTTGTCACCCTCATGGCCGGGCAGTTTAGGTCTTCTGCGTGTCCAGGCGAAGTTTGACGTAAGAACCCGGGGCCGCTTCGATCACCTTGAGCGGGCCAGCGCCCGGCTGGCGGGCGGCAACCACAGCCTTGCCTCCGGCCAGTCCGGTCACCCACTGCTGCCAGTCCGGCCACCACGAACCAGAACGCTGCGTCGCTCCGGCAAGGAAATCGTCGGCGGCTTCAGGCAGCTCATCATTCGTCCAGTAGCCGTACTTGTTGGCCGACGGCGGATTGATGATGCCGGCGATGTGGCCGGAGCCGCCTAGCACGAACTTGACCGGTCCGCCCGGAAGCAATGCGCCCTGGTAGGTACTTTTCCACGGGGCGATGTGGTCTTCGAGGGTAGAAACGAAATAGCACGGCGTTTTGACTTTGGAAATGTCGATCCTGACGCCGGCCAGTTCGATGCCGCCCGCTTCGCGCAACTTGTTGCCGAGATAAAAATTGCGCAGGTAATAACTGTGCATCCTGGCCGGCATGCGCGTCGCGTCGGAATTCCAGTAGAGCAGATCGAAGGGAATCGAAGCCTTGCCCAGCAGGTAGTTGTTCACCGCGAACGACCAGATCAGGTCGTTGGCGCGCAACATGTTGAAGCTCATCGCCATGTCGGAACCGTCGAGAAAACCGCGTTCGTCCATCTTTTTCTCAAGGCTGGCAACGGTCGGCTCGTCCAGGAAGACGCTGAGTTCGCCCGGTTCGGAGAAGTCGACCAGCGTCGTGAAGAAGGTTGCCGACGTGACACGCTTGTCTTTTCGTGCGTTCATGTAGGCCAGCGTGGCCATCAGCAGCGTGCCGCCGAGGCAATAGCTGGCGGTATTGATCTGTTTCTCGCCGGTCGCCTGCTCAACCGCGTCGATCGCCGCCATCGTCCCGTCCACCAGGTAGTCTTCAAACCCTTTGTTGGCGTAGCTTTCATCCGGATTGATCCAGCTGATGATGAAGGTGGTATGGCCCTGATCGGTCGCCCATTTGACGTAGGAGTTCTCTTCGCGCAGATCGAGAATGTAGTATTTGTTGATCCACGGCGGAACGATCAGCAGCGGTTTCCTGAATTGTTGTTCAGTCGTCGGATCGTACTGGATCAGTTGGATCAGGTCGTTCTGAAAGATAACCTTGCCCGGCGTGGTGGCGACATTCCTGCCGAGCTCGAAAGCCTCGGGATCGGTCATGCGGACGTTCAGGCGGCCGTCGCCGGCTTCCATGTCGCGCAACAGGTTGTCGAAGCCCGCGATCAGGTTCTGCCCCTGGCTCCGGATCGTCTCGCGCAGGACTTCCGGGTTGGTCAGGGCAAAATTCGTTGGAGAAAGCGCGTCGAGGTACTGACGCGTAAAAAAATTGACTTTGTTCTGCGTCGCTTCATCGAGACCTTCAGCCCCGGCAACAATCCCATTCAAGTGCCGTGACGTAATCAGGTAGGACTGCTTGATGAAATCAAAGAGGAAATTGCACTCCCACTCTTCATCTCTGAAGCGTCGGTCTGTTTTCAGGGGCGTAGCCACGGCTTGAAGCGCCGTCGAACCCAGCATTTTTGCCGTCGTGTACTGCCACAAGGAAATGTAGTCGTTCATCAAGGCCATTTGTGCCTGGGCCAGCCGGAAGGGATTGGCCAATACGCGCGCCGAGAGGTCCATGAACGCCTTTGAGAGGCCCAGGTCGTCTGACGGAATGGCGATTCCCTTGCTGAATTTCTTTTCGATATAGCGCGCCATCAATTTCGAAGCGCGCTGGGCCACTTCGGCGTAGCGCCTGGCCAACTCGACCGGGTCGTGCAAAATTTGCTCCGCTTCATTTTTTGTCTGCTGCGACATCGAATGCCCCTTAAATGGCGCTCATCAAGTGAAAGGAACGCTTTTTTAACCCACGCAGGCGGAAGATTGTAAAAACCACAGGAAGTTATAAACTTCGCCCACAAAGAAACACCTGTTGAAACAAGATGCCTGGAGTCAGACAGCGCTTCGGCGAGGAACTATCCCGTGATAGCGCCTGTTTCCATAATAGACTACGCGTCGCCTGCCGGAGGGCTTATGTATCAATCGATTATCACCGAAGTCGACGAGTCCGTCGGCATCCTAACGCTGAGCAAGGCGGAACGCCACAACGCTTTTGATGAAGTGCTGATTGACGAGATTACCAGCGGTCTGCTTGAATTCGACGCCGACCCGCGGGTGCGTGTGGTGGTACTTTCGTCCACCGGCAAAAGCTTTTGTGCCGGAGCCGACCTCAACTGGATGAAAAACGCCGCAAGCTATACGCCACACGAAAACCTGGGTGACGCACGCCACCTGGCGCGTCTGATGAGCACACTGAATGAGCTCTCCAAACCGACCATCGCACGGGTGCAAGGGCCGGCCTATGGCGGAGGCGTTGGCCTGATTGCCGCCTGCGATATCGCGGTTGCCACCTATGACGCGCTGTTTGCGCTTACTGAAGTCAAGTTGGGCATTCTGCCCGCCGTGATCAGCCCTTACCTTCTGGCGGCCATCGGCGAACGTTATTGCCGTCGCTACATGCTTTCCGCTGAACGCTTTTCAGCGGCGGAAGCCTACCGTATCGGCCTGGTGCATGAAATCGTTCCCGGCGAGGAACAGCTTGACGAGGCCGTCGGCGAGATCATTGAAAGCCTGCTGAAAAACGGTCCGAATGCCCAGGCCGAATGCAAGGTGCTGATTCGCGTTATTTCGGGTCAGCCGATTGACGAGTCGACCATTGAAGAAACCGTGCAGCGCATTGCCCGCGTACGCTCCAGCCCGGAGGGGAACGAAGGTCTGGCTGCGTTTCTCGAAAAGCGCAAACCGAACTGGATTGGCTGAAGCGTGTCTCAATCCTGCGCCTCATTCATAGCCCAGGACCATGCCATGATTCAAAACAAGAAACAGCCCCTGGCGACATCGCCGTGCATCAATGTGTGTACTCTGGATGCTGACAACGGGCTTTGTCAGGGCTGTTTCCGCACGATCGACGAAATTTCCGTCTGGAGTCGGGCTTCAAACGAGGAAAAGCTAAACATACTTTCTGCCGCTTTGCGTCGCCGCGAAGCGTTGCGCCAATGCCAATGAGTGACGCGGACGTCGATTATCCGTGTGTCGGAGTCTGCATGATCGACTTGGATTCAGGCTATTGCCTAGGTTGCGGTCGCCCGCCACTGCCGCTAGCGCTCATCAATCCGGAACCGGTTGCCGCGGAAGGGCACGAGGAACAGCCCCTGCAGAGCGCCAGAATAATCCGTGCATCTTGACGCCCGCGTAACTCAGGCTGTCACCGTCTCGCTCATCGCACGCTGCTCTAGCTGTTGCCGGATTTCCGCCAGCGGTAGTCCAAGCGCCAGTTCCTGATTCATCACCTGAAGCAAGGGCATAATCTTCAGACCGAGCGCACCGATATGCCCGGCAAGACTCACTTCCCCCTGAGCCGTCAGGGCGTCAAGCAGCTCAAAATCGCCCTTGTCACGACCGTGCAAAGGGCATTTCGGCTTGTATTCGGTGGCGACGGTGTTGCCTCCGCAAACCAGTGCCTGATCAAGACGCTGATCAGCGAGGAAAAACAGCGCGCTGCCACTATCGACCTTATCGTCAGACGTGCTGGCAATACCCACGCTGGCGGTCAGCTTCACCTTTTGTCCGCGAATCGTTATCTGCCCGGATGCCAGACTCTTGCACACCTGCTTGCCGAAACGCACACCCTGCTTCAGATCCACGCCATGTGAGATGATCGCCAACCGCTCGCCACAACAACGACCGATCGAATCGAGAGGACTGACCTTGGAGACCAGCAAACTGGCAAAACGCGCTGCAATCATTCTCGCTACATCATCACCAAATCGGGTAATCAACGCCTCCCGCTTATCAATCGCAAAAACCAGCGCACAAGCGTCTTCCGTTGACGCTTCAGTAAAGGAAAGTTCTGACAGGACCGACCAGAACGTATCGCTATCCAGCGGTTTTTCCGGCTCAGGCGACGGCACAAACAAAGGCACGACATTCAGCGATGTTATGGTCTTTTCTTCCGTCTCCTCCGCTGTCTTCTCATGCTGTTCAAACAGGGCGTTCAGACAAGCGACGATGGCCGGCTTCTTCGTCGTTTTGGTAATGAAGCCGGTCACCCCACAGGCACGATCAAAATCCCGATCGGTCTGATTTTCAACGTCCGAGACGATCAGCACGAAAGGAATTTCTTTCAACCGCCGCATGGAACTTGCGCGCAGGCGCGCCAGCAGGTCATGGGCCTCGAGCTTGGGTGGATGGATGCCGGAAATAACCGCCGCGATAGTGGCATCCAGCATGAGTGCCTGCCAGGCCGATTCGCCGTTCGCCTCCTCAATGATCTCGAAATCGTCCTTGAGATGCTTGGCGAGGGTTACCCGCACAACGCGCGAGCCGTCAAGCACGAGAATCCGGTGCAGCTTCTTCATGTCATCCAATGCCATAGACCGATCATTTGTTTTGGTTGGAACTCACTCAAGCCCACGTCAAGCCCGAAACCAGCACGTGTTACTGTAATTCAGATGCCTGAGTTTGTGTAGATTGGACGTTCTTCTTTTTACATGATTTAACCGGAACAAGCGGAAATCTGTCGCGCGCCGCTGAATGACGATGTGATGTGGCCGCCTCGCTGCTCACGCTGCCACGGAACGCCCGTGAAATGGCGATCTGCAGAAGCACGCCGTGGACACCGCATGGTTATTGGCTCCCGGAGCATCGTTTTGAAGAGGCCGCGAAGGGCATGCGCAAACTCCCTAAGGAAACACTCTTCGGGTCTGCCCGTATTTATTGGAGATCAGGGCAATAGGCGCCCTACAGCGCGTTTTCCACCAGCCTGACCCAGTAGCCAATGCCGAACGGAAGGATGTCGTCGTTGAAGTCGTAGTGCGGATTGTGCAGGGTACAGCCTCCGGTGCCCGGTCCATTGCCCAGCCAGACGTAGCACCCGGGTTTTTCTTGCAGCATGAAGGCAAAGTCCTCGGCGCCCATCGACGGCAATTCATCCGCGCGCACCTTATCCTGGCCAAACAGCGCTTCGGCTGTCCGGCAGCAGAGTTCGGTTTCGGCCACGCTGTTCACCGTCGGCGGGTACCGATGCTCGAAGCCGACACTGATCTGCGCACCGAATGCACTGGCAATGCCGGCACACAGACGTTCAATCGCCCGCTCGACCAGTTCCTGCACGTGCGGCTTGAAGCTACGTATCGTTCCGCGCAAAACAGCATCGTCAGGGATGATGTTGAGCGCTTCGCCGCCGTGAATTTGCGTAACGCTGACCACCGCCGATTCGCAGGGATGCAGATTGCGGGCTACGACAGTTTGCAAAGCGAGCACTAACTGACTGGCTACCACCAGCGTATCAACGCCCTGATGCGGCATCGCCGCGTGGCAGCCATGGCCGCAGACGGCGATTTCGAAGGAGCAGGTACCGGCCATCACCGGCCCCGGCATCACGGCCATCTCGCCGGCCGGTAGTCCCGGCCAGTTGTGCAGGCCGAAAACGGCATCCATCGGAAACTGTTTGAACAGACCGTCTGCAATCATCACGGCGGCGCCGCCTTCCGCTTCTTCGGCGGGCTGAAAGATGAAATTGACGGTGCCGTCGACGTCCAGCCGACTGAGGTTTTCCGCCATGTAGCGCGCGGCGCCGAGCAGGATGGTGGTATGCCCGTCATGGCCGCAGGCGTGCGTCTGCCCGTCGTGTCGGGAACGATGGGAGAACTGGTTCTTCTCCTGCAGCGGCAGGGCATCCATGTCGGCGCGCAAGCCGATGGCACGCGCGCTGCTGCCTTTGCGCAAGACGCCGACAACTCCGGTCTTGGCCAGCCCGCGATGGACTTCCAGGCCATAGGCCGAAAGTTCACGGGCCACGATGTCGGCCGTGCGCGCCTCGTTGAAGGCCAGTTCAGGGTGGGCGTGGATATCGCGGCGCAGGGCGACAAGATCGGGAAGGAAGGAAATGTCCAGGGGGTTCATGGCTTGAGTTTCACAAACAGAGGTGTCAGTTTAGGCCAGTCCGGCTTGCCCGTGTAAGCCTCGTTCCGCTATGCTCACACCCATGCACATCGTGATCATCAGCGGCCTCTCCGGTTCCGGCAAATCAATCGCCCTCAACATGCTTGAAGACACGGCCTACTATTGTGTCGACAACCTGCCTTCGCAATTGTTGCAGCAACTGGTCGACCATCTCGGCCAGCAGGGCTACGACAAGGTGGCCGTCGCCATCGACATTCGCGGCGGCGAGAGCATTGCGATGCTGCCTCAGCAGCTCGCTGCGCTACGCGCCAACGAGCTTGAACTGCAATTTCTCTTCCTCGACACCAAAACCGAAACCCTGCTCAAACGTTATTCCGAAACACGCCGCCGGCATCCGCTGGCCAACGAACAGCGCACCGTTTCCGAAGCCATCGCCGAAGAGCGCGTGCGCTTGGAGAGCCTTTCCGAACTGGGTCACCACATCGATACCAGCGACCTGAAACCGAACGCTCTGCGCGAATGGATACGCCAGTTCACCTCCAGCGAAGGGCAGCAGGGACTGACCCTGATCTTTGAATCCTTCGGTTTCAAGCATGGCGTTCCGCTCGATGCCGAGCTCGTTTTCGATGTGCGCTGCCTGCCCAACCCGCACTACGATCTTAATTTGCGCCCGCTAAGTGGCCGCAATGCTCCGGTTATCGCTTTTCTTGAGGCCGAGCCCGAGGTGCTGCAGATGCGTGACGACATCGCCCGTTTCATCGCGACCTGGCTGCCTTGCTATGTTCGCGACCATCGCAACTACCTGACCGTGGGCCTTGGCTGTACCGGCGGCCAGCACCGTTCGGTCTATTTTGCCGAGTGGCTTGGGCGCCGGTTCCAGAACCAGGCGCGCGTGCTGGTTCGGCACCGCGAACTTCAGCCCGCCCCCTCCGGCCCACGCTGATGCGCTGGCTGGCGCTGTTCAGACCCGGTGACTGGCTGGTGGCGGCGCTGGGCCTGGCCTTCTGTGCGACAGCTTTTCCTCTGGCCTGGCGCGGCGGCGCGGCTGAAAAGGCGGTCATCAAACGCGGCGGGGAAGTGTTCGCCGAGCTAGATCTCTCCCTCAATCGCCAGATCGATGTTCCCGGCCCTCTCGGTATCACCCGAGTAGCGGTTGAAAAACGCCGCGTGCGCGTTGTTTCCGACCCTGGGCCACGCCAGTATTGTGTGCGCCAGGGCTGGCTGGAGCGCTCCGGTGAAATCGCCATCTGTGCGCCGAATCAGGTCAGTGTCCAGGTAACGGGCGGCAAGGAGGCTTATGACTCACTCAGTTATTAAGCTGACGACCACTCCGGAAGATCATCGCATTGCGCGGCTGGCGGCGGCGGCCATCGGCCTGGCGCTGATCGATGCAGCCATTCCCCTGCCCTTGCCCGGCGTCAAACCGGGTTTGTCCAACATTGTGACCCTGATCGTTTTGGCGCGCTACGGCTGGGCTACGGCCGCCTGGGTCAGTGGTTTGCGCGTGATCGCCGGCGGCTTGCTGCTCGGGCAGTTTCTTTCACCCGGTTTTTTCATGAGCCTGACCGGTGCCGTGCTCAGTCTGATCGTCCTGGCTTTTGCCATTCGTCTGCCCAAGCGCTGGTTCGGACCGGTTAGCTGGAGCATTCTGGCCGCCTTTGCGCATATCGGTGGGCAGTTGCTGCTGGCGCGGCTGTGGTTGATCCCGCATAACGGCCTGTTTTATCTGGTTCCACTTTTTGCCTCGGCCGCACTTGCTTTCGGTATCATCAACGGACTGATTGCTGCGCGCTTGCTGGCCGAGCTCCCGGCCACGGAAACCGACGCCTCGAGGTAAATAATGTCCAAGACCATCTGTCTCGCCTTTACCGGCGCTTCCGGAATGCCCTACGGCATCCGCCTGCTCGAATGCCTGCTCGCAGCCGGTTGCCGCGTGCAGTTACTTTATTCACAGGTCGCCCAGATCGTCGCCCGGCAGGAGATGGCGCTTGAACTGCCGGCACGGGCGGCAGAAACGCAGGCCTATTTTCGCGAACGTTACGCTGCGCTGCCCGGCAAGCTGGAGGTTTACGGCCGTGAAGAGTGGTTTGCGCCAGTGGCCAGTGGCTCCAATCCGCCGGATGCCATGGTGGTCTGCCCGTGTACGATGGGCACGCTGGCGTCAATCGCCCAGGGGCTGTCCAGCAATCTGATCGAGCGCGCCGCCGATGTGGTGCTCAAGGAGGGGCGCAAGCTCGTGCTGGTGCCGCGTGAAACGCCTTTTTCGACAATTCATCTCGAGAATATGCTGCGTTTGTCACGTGCCGGCGCGGTGATTCTTCCGCCCAACCCGGGCTTTTACCACCATCCCAAAAGTATTGAGCAGGTGGTCGATTTTGTTGTTGCCCGTATTCTCGACCAACTGACCGTTCCACATAGCCTGATGCAACGCTGGGGAGAGGCTGAGGATTAGGCATGGACTGGTTGAGCTTTCTGCGCAAGGAATCGATCGACGTCAAAACCGGGGCTCTAGGTTTAAAGATTCCGCTTTTTCCCATCGGCGGGGTTCTCTTTCCCGGCGGCGTTTTGACCCTCAAGGTTTTCGAGCAGCGTTATCTCGACATGGCCGCCGCCTGCATGAAGAACGGAACCCCCTTCGGCCTATGCCTGATCGCCAGCGGCAGGGAGGTCGGCGAAACCGCGGTCCCGCACCCGATTGGCACGCTGGCACTCATCGATCAGGGCGACATGCCACAACTCGGCATACTGATGTTGTCGGTACGTGGCGGAAGCCGGTTTCGCATCCTATCCCAGACGACCCAAGCCGACGGTTTGCTATGCGCGCAGGTCGAGTTGCTTCCCGAAAAGGAGGGCCGGAAGGTTCCCGCTGCCCAACGGAGTCTGCTGCCTTTGCTGAAGAAAGTCGCCAGCGATCTGGGGCCGGAGAAGATGCCTGAGCCGCATGCTTTTGATGACGCCACATGGGTTGGCTACCGCTTGACCGAAATTCTTCCGATTCAGGCCCTCGCCAAACAAAAGCTGCTGGAACTGGATGACCCCGTGTCGCGGCTGGAAATCCTGTTTACTTACCTCGCACAACGCAAACTGGTTTGACCGCCAGCGATTAAAGGGTGTCCCACGCGAATTTGAGGATCAGCGCACAGACGACGAACAGAAACAACTTGCGCACGAATCCGCTGCCGTGGCGCAACGCCAGATGTGTACCGAGGATCGATCCGAAGACATTGCTGGTTGCCATGATGACGGCGAGCACGGGAATGTAAAAACCGTTCGGTACGAAGTAGCCGATCGCGGCCAGATTGGTGGCGACATTCACCACCTTGGATGCGGCCGAGGCATGCAGGAAATCAAAGCCGAAAAACCGGATGAACAGGAAGATAAGGAAACTTCCGGCGCCCGGCCCAAAAAATCCGTCGTAGAAACCAATGGCACCACCCAGAATAAGGGCGTAAATGAACTCACGGCGCCCGGCATGCTGGGGCCGGTGAATGGCTCCGAAATCCTTGCGCCAGAAGGTGTAGGCGGCGGCCCCGATGAGCATGATCAGGATCATCGGACGCAGTAACTCGCGCGGCAGCCAGGCGACAGACATGGCACCCAGATAGGAGCACGCAAAAGCCGCCAGCGCCGCCGGCAACGTCGTGCCCCAGGGCATTTTCACCCGGCGCGCATAGCGCCAGGCGGCATTGCTCGTGCCGAAAACGCTAGCGATTTTATTGGTGCCGAACAGCGTCGCGGGAAGTTCTTTCGGGAGTGTCGTGAATAAGGCGGGAACCTGAATCAGGCCGCCGCCGCCGACGACCGAGTCGATAAATCCGGCAAAAAGGGACGCGAAAGCGAGAATGAGCAGTTGAGTAATTTCAATATTCACGAACAATCCAGGGTAAATTTGATGCAACCGACGCAGAGCTGCCAAACAGGCTCGAAGCCTCTCTGCGGCTACATGTTAAAAAGTGAAAACAAAAGAAGGGGGAAAAGGGAACGTTTGTCAGGGTTATTCCCTGAATTTCGGCGCTAATCCGCGATTATCTCCTGAAAGCCGGGTCTCTCAGCCAAAGAAGACGCTGACGCGTGGTCGATCGGTGAACAAGCAATGTATAAGCTGTGGGTGAAAAGTGCACAACCTTCAAAAATGGCATTCGGCGAAAAGTTATCCAATTCTGTGCACAGCGCGATACAGAGTTTTTACAATCCGTTTTTTGCTCTTAGGCGACTGAGTTTCATGAACAAACTTGAGTTGTCCACAGAGTTGTCTCTGAGATTATCTTTATAGTTTTTATATATAGGGGTTTACTATAAATAAACTGCTCACTGCTGCAGGTTGAAAGAAAACCACTTCCGGGCGTTAGACTCGTCTTGGTGTAGATACAGGAATTGAAAGCGGATAGCGGCACCGAAACAAAGACACTGCCGCCGCGTTTCTCCTTTCCTCCTTTTAAGGATTTTCGCGCCATAGTCATGCTCGATCGCCAGACAGTCGCTTCAGGAAGCAGTACACGCCCCATAGCGCTATTCAATCCATTGAAGCAAGGCATGGCTAAGGCCTTTGCCTTTGAAGCGATAGGCGAGCGCGTACAGGCTTTACAGCATGGTTCGCTATTACCCCATGATTGCCCCTTTTTCGGTACAGCCATGTTGCAGAGTGAGGCATCAAGCAGACGTTTGCGTTGCGCGCTGGCAGAAAGGCCGGCATGGTGACTGCGAGCTCGTATTTATTTGCGCCTTGCCTTGTGCGGGGCGTTTCTTTTCTGGTGTTCAGATTTACGCGGATTCGTGCGGAATGTGTTAGCCATGGCGTAAATGAAAGACCCGCATTTAAGCGGGTTATCAATGGGTTAGCGGAAGGCTGAGGAAGGCTTTTTATTTTCCGATACAGAAGCGGCCGAAGATTTCTCCCAGCAGGTCATCAGCGGTAAACTCACCGGTAATCGAGGCGAGAGCGGACTGAGCCAGGCGCAGTTCTTCGGCAAAAAGCTCGAGTTGCGGTAATTGGGACTGCGCAGCGGTAATTCTTTCGCGCGTGTCGGCCAAGGCGCGCAAATGGCGTTCGCGGGCAATGAACACATCTTCAGCCGGGTGCCAACCGGCGATTCGCAACAACTCCTGACGCAATAGTTCGACCCCTTCACCGAGCTTGGCCGAGAGCGAGATGGCTACACCATCAGCTTCCTCGTGGCGTTCCGCCGCACGCCCGGCGAGGTCAACCTTGTTGTACACAGTGATTCTTGCAAGTGACGCCGGGAGCTGGGCGAGTATGGCCCGCTCGGCCTCGCCTACCCCGCTACGTGCATCAACCAGCAGTAGCACCACATCAGCTCGTTCAATTTCACGCCAGGTGCGGGCAATGCCGATTTTTTCAATTTCGTCATCGGTCGCACGCAGTCCGGCGGTATCGATGATGTGCAGCGGAATGCCTTCGAGCTGCAAGGTGCCGCGTACGACATCGCGGGTGGTGCCGGCCACCGGAGTAACGATGGCCAGTTCATCGCCGGCCAGACGGTTCAGGAGGCTGGACTTGCCCACATTGGGCAGGCCGGCGAGCACCACATGCAATCCACCCTGAAGCAGCTTCCCTTGCTGGGCGCGATCAAACACCAAGGCCAGTCGCTGCTGCAAGCGTTCAAGTCGGCCAAAGGCATCGGCCGCTTCGAGAAAATCAACCTCTTCTTCGGGAAAATCGAGAGTTGCTTCCACCAGTGCCCGCAATTCGGTCAACTGCTCAAGAAGCGTGTTAACTTCCTTTGAAAATTCGCCTTGCAGCGAGCGTACGGCACTGCGTGCGGCAGCGGTCGTCGCAGCGTCGATCAGATCGACAACCGCCTCAGCCTGTGCCAGATCGAGCTTTCCGTTAAGGTAGGCGCGGCGGGTGAATTCGCCGGGCTCCGCCAGTCGTGCGCCAAGATCCAGGCAGCGCGCCAGGAGCATTTGCAGGACTACCGGACCGCCATGCCCTTGTAGTTCGAGAACATCTTCGCCGGTGAAGGAATGCGGGGCAGGAAAATAAAGAAGCAGACCGGTGTCGATCAGGCCACCGTCGGCCACGCAAAAATCGGCCAGTGTAGCCTGGCGAGGCAACGGTTGTTTAGCGCTCAGCGCCTGGGCAAAGGACAGGAGATTGTGGCCGGAAAGGCGAATGACGCCGATGCCGCCACGGCCAGGAGCCGTGGCGATGGCGGCAATCGTGTCAGGCCTTGGCGTCGTTGGCGGCTTTTCCGCCACTGGCGATCATCCGCGTAATCTGCCATTGCTGGGCAATGGAGAGGGTGTTGTTGACCACCCAGTAGAGCACCAGACCCGACGGGAAAAAGAAGAACATGCCGCCAAAGATGAAAGGCATGTACATCGTGATCTTGGCCTGGATGGGGTCAGGCGGTGTCGGGTTGAGCTTGGTCTGGATCAACATGGTGGCCATCATGAGAATTGGCAACGGGCCAATTGGGGCATTGATCCATGGGATTACGCCAAACAACGAGTCAGGAGCGGACAAGTCCGTAATCCAACCAATCCACGGCGCGTCGCGCATTTCAACCGCACCGAGCAGTGCCCAGTAGAGCGCAATAAAGACCGGGATCTGGATCACAATCGGCAGGCAGCCACCGAGCGGATTGATTTTCTCTGTCTTGTAGAGATTCATCATTTCCATGTTGAGCTTCTGCTTGTCGTCACCACAACGTTCCCGCAACGCGGTCATGCGCGGGGTAATGGCCTTCATCTTGGCCATTGACTTGTAACTCGCTGCCGACAAGGGGAAGAAAATTGCCTTGATGCCAATGGTTAGCAAAACAATTGCCCAGCCCCAGTTGCCAACCAGCTTATGGATAGCTTCAAGGCACCAGAATATCGGAGCGGCCACAATGGTCAACCAGCCGTAGTCCACGACCAGCGGCAGACCCTGAGCACCGATGCCACCGTCTGCGATCGGTTTGGCCAGTTGATCGAGTGTCGACTGAGTTTGCGGTCCGGCATAAAGCGCCACCGAAAGGCTGGTTTTGGCACCTGGTTCGACCACCGGAGCTGGCACAATAACGCCGGCCGTTACTGCAGGATTTCCTCCACCGTCCAGTTTGCGTACATAGAACTCCCGTTGCACCTTTTCCTCTGGAATCCAGGCCGACACGAAATAGTGTTGAACCATGGCCATCCACCCGTTATCGGCCTTGGTATTGAATTTGGCCTTGCCTTTTTCGATATCGTCAAAATTGATCTTTTGAAACTTGTCCTGCTCGGTATAAACAGCAGGACCGGTGAAGGTGCTGACCATTTTGGTCTCACCATCAGGCGTCATAGTGTCGCGCTGGAGTTGATAGTAGGCATGCGCCGCGATCTGCTTCTGGCTGCCATTGTCGATTTCATAGGCGACATTGATCAGGTAGCTGCCACGGGTAAAGGTGTAAACCTTGGCGACCTTGATACCATCAACTACCGGTGCATCGAGCCGAAGCTGAAGGGTCTTTGCGTCAGGTCCAAGTTCCCGGCTACCGCCGGAAACGGCGAACATCGTTCGGTGATTAGGCAGACCTTCGCCGATCAGACCACTTTGTGCGGCGTACTGGTGCTTGGTTTCAAAGAGCGAAAAGATTTTCGTCTTGTCTTCAATTGCCTTGTAGTTATTCAAGCCAAGAGCAACGATATCTCCACCTTGCGTCGAGACGTCGGCAACGAAAAGATCGGTCTTGATAGTTACAACTTCACCTTTCGACGCAACGACCGCGGGCACATTTACCGGAACTGCAGAAGCCGAAGCGGCGTCCGTAGAAGCGGAAGGGGCCGCGGATGGTACCGGAATAGCCGAACCGCTTGCGGTAGCGCTCGCCGCGGTCGCTGCAGGGGGTGGCGGCGGGTTGTTATATTTCTGCCACGCATCCCAGAGCATAACCAGCGAAAAAGAGAAGACAAAAAGAAGAATCAGGCGTCGGTTATCCATGAACGGCCTATACAATTAAAAAAAATCAGGGGACAGGGTCAAAACCACCCGAGTTCCATGGGTGGCAGCGAGACAGGCGTTTGAGTCCGAGGTGTGCGCCCTTGAGCGCCCCATATTTTTCTACAGCCTCGGCGGTATACTCCGAGCAACTGGGAAAGAAACGGCAACGGCGACCAAGAAAGGGACTGATCGCGTATTTGTAGATGTGGATCAGTGCCAGCAGCAGCAATTTCATCGGCTCATCGTTCTGGTGAGATCATTTTCCCCAGCAAAGCCCGGATTTCTTCAGCCAGGACTCGCCGGTCGAGTGCTTTGGGTTTAGCCGCCAGACGCAGTATCAAATCTCGCGAGGGTAGGTGACAGCGCATCAAACGGAAGTGTTCACGCGCCAATCGCCGGATCAGGTTTCGATCAACCGAACGGCGCAAAAGCCGCTTGGCGACGACCAGACCCAACCGGGCACCTGCCACTTCTTCAGCCGCCCGAAGGCGGTAATGTAACAGGAAATGCGGGCTCTTTAGCGCCTTCCTGAAACCAAAAACGGATGAATACTCATCCGTTTTTGTCAGTCGATAGGTCTTGGGGAACGCAAGCGCTGAAACTGGGCGTTCACCCGCTGGCTGTCTGGTGTTCAAACGGCCAAACGGTGACGACCTTTGGCACGACGGGCGCGAATCACGGCACGACCACCGCGAGTTGCCATACGGACGAGGAAGCCGTGGGTACGTTTGCGACGAATAACCGACGGTTGATAGGTACGTTTCATTATTAAACCCTTGAAGTCATTGCGAAGTAAACGCGCAATTAGACAGTGCCTGCCTCATTCTTGTCAAGTCTAAATTTTGCAGGAAGCTGTGGATAACTTTCATCCGACAGGTTAGAATTCACTTCTTTCGGGACCCGAACTCCCCGAAAAATGTAACGGAAAACAATCAAAAGCAATTCCTGCCCGTACCAAGGCATCCAAATTTACCGTCATCCATACGCCCTGCCTGATTCTGAATGGTTGTACGGATAACGCAAATACCCCTTTGCTGATGCTACAGCAACACCTAATCTGGAACGTATTGAATTACTAGTGATGAGTAGTTTTTGGATCTCCTGTCTGAGCCAGTTCGAACAAGAACTTCCGCCTCAGCAATTCAATACGTGGATTCGTCCCCTTCGTCTCGAAGGGGAAGATGATTTTGCTAATGGCTTACGTCTGCTCGCACCCAATGGATTTATTCTGAAATGGGTCAAGGAACGTTATCTGACGCGTATTGAAGAACTTGGCAGCGCGTTTTTCTCCGCGCCGGTCAGCGTTTCACTGATGCTCGGTGAGCGGATGATGGCGCCTGTCAGTCCTTCGCACGCACGCACGGTCAATACAACTCCCCCGGCTGATCGATCCAGCAAATCGGAAAATTCAATTTTTTCCGTCCCCGACCGTCCTGTTGAAAAAAGCCGTTCACTGTACGAAAAAACCCGACTTATTCCCGGCTTTACCTTCGAAAACCTGATCGTCGGCAAAGCTAACGATCTTGCACGTGCCGCCTCGGTTCAAGTGGCGATCAACCCGGGAGGTGCCGCTTATAACCCAATGTTCATTTATGGTGGCGCTGGCCTCGGGAAGACTCACCTGATTCACGCGATAGGCAACCACATCCTCGAACAGAATCCTGGAAAGGTTGTTCGATATGTACACGCTGAGGATTATTACTCGGACGTTGTACGTGCTTATCAAACAAAGTCGTTTGATGCTTTCAAGCGCTACTACCGTTCTCTTGATGTACTTTTGCTTGATGACGTTCAGTTTTTCAACGGAAAGAATCGGACTCAGGAAGAATTTTTCTTTGTTTTCAATGCATTGATTGAATCAAAAAAACAGATTGTTATCAGCTGCGATACTTATCCAAAGGATATTTCCGGCTTGGAAGACCGTTTGATTACCCGTTTTGACTGGGGTCTTACGGTTCAGATCGAACCTCCGGAAATCGAGATGCGCGTTGCCATTCTTAAAAAGAAGGCTGAGGCGGACCGTGTTGAACTTGACGATGAAGTAGCGTTTTACATCGCCAAACATCTTAGATCAAACGTTCGTGAGCTTGAGGGCGCCCTCAAGAAAGTACTTGCCTATGCATCTTTCCATGGTCGAAAAATCGACCTTGATCTTGCAAAAGCGTCACTAAAAGATCTTATTGGTGCAGTCAACCGGCAAATTACGGTTGAGAACATTCAAAAAACCGTCGCCGATTACTTCAAAATCAAGGTTGCTGATTTATTTTCCAGGAAACGTACGCGACAGATCGCTCGCCCTCGCCAGGTCGCCATGTGGCTGGCAAAAAATCTCACTTCACAAAGCTACCCGTCAATTGGTGATGCTTTTGGCGGTCGTGACCATACAACCGTCCTGCACGCCGTGCGCACTATTGAAGCGTTGCGGGCAAGAGATAACGAATTGAATCACGATGTACACGTGCTATTGCAAGTATTAAAGAGCTGAAGTGAGTATGTATAAGTCTTGTAGAAGTTGTGTGTAATAGGTGAATAACTTCAAAATTATTGGGTTGTGGATAAGTTGTTACTTTTTATCCACAGGTGGATACAGGGGTTTTAAACCCAGTAAATTTGGTCTAATTATCTGAAATATAATGATAAATTATAGATATCCACAGACTTGTCTTTGATATTATCTTTATAGGATTTATATATATGCTTCTTATTAAAACCCAGCGTGACATGCTTCTGGCTCCCCTGCAGTCCGTGTCTGGTATCGTCGAGAAGAGACATACTCTGCCTATTTTGTCGAATGTACTGCTTGAAAAAAAGGCCGACCGCCTCACTCTGCTTGCAACGGATATTGAGATTCAGATCACGACATCAACCAGTGGCGCCGCCGGTGATGGTGATGGCGCTGTGACTGTCGGTGCACGCAAACTGCAGGATATTCTTCGTTCATTGCCGGAAGGCGCAGAAGTCAGTCTGAATCTTGACGACAAGCGTTTGCAGGTTAAAGCTGGAAAAAGTCGTTTCAGTCTTCAGACCTTGCCAGCGGAAGATTTTCCCCGTATGGCTTTGACCGATGGTGTTCTGAAGAAGCTCACGGTTACACAGAAACAGTTTCGTCAGTTGTTGGGGCAAACCCAGTTTTCAATGGCCGCCCAAGACGTGCGCTATTATCTGAATGGCCTTCTGCTTATGGTGGATGGCAACGAGTTGCGCGCAGTAGCCACTGATGGTCATCGTTTGGCGTATGCCAGCATGCCACTTGAGGGTGAAGCCACATCGCCGCGACTGGAACTAATTCTGCCGCGTAAGACGGTTCTCGAGTTGAATCGTTTGTTGGCCGATAGTGAAGAACCCCTGGTGATCGAGTTGGCTCCCAATCAGATTCGCTTTCAGTTTGGTCATATCAATCTGGTGTCAAAACTGATTGACGGAAAATTCCCGGACTACGAGCGCGTTATTCCGGCGACGCTCAAAAATGTGGTGACCCTGAATCGCGCCGCATTGTTCCAATCAATGGTTCGGGCAGCTATTCTGACTAATGAAAAATTCAGAGGCGTGCGTATGGTATTGACTGCTGGCAGCTTGAAAATCATGGCGGCAAACGCTGAACAGGAAGAAGCGCAGGAAGAAATTGAAGTTGACTATAACGGTGATGCGATTGACGTCGGCTTTAACGTCGGCTACCTGCTTGATGTTCTCAATAATAGTTCGGTAGAGACAGTCGAATGGGGCTTCAACGATGCCAATTCAAGCGCTTTGCTGACCATTCCGGGTAATGATCGATTCAAATACGTCGTAATGCCCATGAGAATATAGATTTAAGTTGTTAAAAACAATACGTTAGTAATCGTTTCACGTGAAACATTAATTGGATAGAGCATGATTGAAGAGAACGACCCGTCCGTCTACGATGAATCAAGCATTCAGCAGCTTGAGGGTCTGGAAGCCGTACGCAAGCGTCCGGGAATGTATATTGGCGACACGTCTGACGGTACCGGTTTGCATCACATGGTATTCGAGGTGGTTGATAATGCGATCGACGAGGCGCTGGCCGGTTATTGCGACAATATCGTTATTACCATCCATGCCGATAATTCAATTTCGGTGACCGACAACGGTCGTGGTATTCCTACCGGAGTTAAATTTGACGACAAGCACGAACCCAAGCGTTCGGCCGCCGAGATCGTCATGTGCGTATTGCACGCAGGTGGTAAGTTCAATCAGAACTCATACAAGGTTTCCGGCGGTCTGCACGGCGTGGGTGTTTCCTGCGTAAACGCGCTTTCGAAATGGCTACGACTGACGATTCGTCGTGATGGTAAAAAGTACCTGCTTGATTTCAACCGCGGTGCTGCGGTCGACCGCCTGATCGAAGTCCAGAACGGTGTCGAAGTTTCACCACTCAGGGTTGCTGGTGAAACGGAAAGACGTGGAACCGAAGTTCATTTCATGGCCGATGAAGAGATCTTTGGTAATGTTGAGTTCCATTACGAAATTATTGCCAAACGTCTGCGTGAGCTCTCCTTTCTGAACAATGGGGTAAAAATTCGCCTCATCGATCAGCGTATCGGTAAGGAGGAAGATTTTGCCTTTCTGGGTGGTGTAAAGGGCTTTGTTGAATACATCAATCGCTCGAAGACCGTCCTGCACCCCAATGTTTTCTTCTCGACCGGCGAATCGGCGATCCCGAATGGCGGCGCGATCAGTGTCGAAGTAGCCATGCAATGGAATGACACCTACGCAGAACAGGTGCTGTGTTTCACCAACAATATTCCGCAGTCCGATGGTGGCACGCACATGACCGGTTTGCGTGCAGCCATGACGCGGGTGATCAACAAGTACATCGAAGAACACGAGATTGCCAAGAAAGCGAAAGTCGACATTTCCGGTGACGACATGCGCGAAGGTCTGGCTTGTGTGTTATCGGTCAAGATGCCAGATCCGAAATTTGCCTCGCAAACCAAGATGAAACTGGTGTCCTCGGAGGCCCGTCCGGCCGTTGAAGAAGTTGTCGCCGCGCGACTCACCGAGTTTTTGCAGGAACGGCCAATTGACGCCAAGGTGATTACCGGCAAGATTGTTGAAGCCGCACGGGCACGCGACGCGGCACGCAAGGCGCGCGAAATGACGCGCCGCAAAGGTCTGCTCGATGGCATCGGCTTGCCGGGGAAACTGGCGGATTGTCAGGAAAAAGATCCCGCTCTGTGCGAACTTTATCTGGTCGAGGGTGATTCAGCCGGCGGCTCGGCCAAACAGGGTCGTGACCGCAAATTCCAGGCCATTTTGCCGCTCAAGGGAAAAATCCTGAACGTGGAGAAAGCGCGTTTCGACAAACTGATTTCTTCGCAGGAAATTGTCACCCTGATTACCGCGCTCGGTACAGGCATCGGCAAGGATGAGTATAAACCTGAGAAATTGCGTTATCACCGGCTTATCATCATGACCGATGCCGACGTCGATGGCGCGCACATCCGCACCCTTCTCCTGACCTTCTTTTACCGGCAGATGCCCGAACTGGTTGAGGGCGGCCATATTTACATTGCCCAGCCACCACTGTACAAAGTGAAGCATGGCAAGACTGAGCGCTATATCAAGGACGATCAGGCACTTAATCAGTTCTTGTTGACGCTGGCACTGGAAGATTCGGTGCTGGTTCCAAAGTCCGGAGCTCCTGAAATTTCAGGCACGGCGCTGGAGGCGTTGGCACGCGAGTATCTGCTTGCGGAAGCAGTTATCAACCGTCTTTCGCACCTGATCAATCCGCAGGTTTTACATGCACTGATCGAAGCCAATTTAAAAATCGAACTGGATGACGAGGCCTCTGCGCAAGCCAGTGCAGACGCCTTGATGCGGGTTATCGGTGGCAAGATCGGTGTGCACATCCTTGCCCGCTATGACCATGCCCATGAGCGCTGGCAACTGCGCCTCGAAAAAATGCACCATGGTAATCTCAAGGTTGGTGTGATCGATGAAGACCTGCTGGTCAGCGGAGACTATGCGCAGTTGCGCAAGACAGCTGAAATTCTGGCTGGCCTGTATGGCTCAGGAGGATATGTCGCCCGTGGTGAGAAGAAGCAACTGGTGTCCAGCTTTTCCGATACGATGCGTTGGTTGCTCAGCGAAGTAGAGCGCGGCATAAGCAAACAACGCTACAAAGGTTTGGGTGAGATGAATCCTGAACAGCTTTGGGAAACCACAATGGATCCCAAGGTTAGACGGTTGCTCAGGGTGCAGATCGAAGATGCCATTGGTGCTGACGAAATTTTCACTACACTGATGGGCGAGCTTGTTGAACCGCGTCGCAACTTCATCGAAACAAATGCCCTAGCGGCGCGAAATATCGACGTTTGACGTGATCGGTAGTGCGTAGTAACAGGCCTCGAGCTTAGCTTCGAGGCCTTTGTTTTTGGAGGCAATCAATGGAACTGGAACGTTTACTCCGATCGCAGGGTTTTGGTAGTCGCCCTGAGTGTCGTGCGCTGATCCGTTCAGACCGGGTTAGCGTGGACGGTAAGATTTGCGACGACCCTTACGCAGAATTCGAGCCACACGGGTTTAGTTTCACGGTTGATGGTGTTCAGTGGAAATACAGGAAATTCGCTTATCTGGCCCTGAACAAACCGTGTGATTACGAATGCTCGCATAAGCCGAAACATCACCCCAGTGTCTATAACCTGCTCCCGCGCCCATTTATGACCCGGGGAGTACAGGCGGTTGGTCGGCTCGATGAAGATACCACCGGCCTGCTATTGATGACTGATGACGGGCAGTTTATCCACACCTATACGTCACCGAAAAAGCTGGTGCCCAAGGTTTACGAGGTTACGACCAAACACGTCGTTGACGATGTCCAGGTCAATGCCTTGCTTAGTGGTGTCCAACTCAATGACGAACCCTCCCTGATTGCTGCCGCTGCTTGCGAACAACTTTCCGAGCGACTGATGCGGCTGACGGTAACCGAGGGAAAGTACCACCTGGTCAAACGCATGATTGCGGCGGCGAGTAATCGCGTGGAGGCCTTGCATCGTGTGTCTATTGGCGGTTTCGCATTGCCCGAATCGTTGCCGACGGGGCAATGGATGTGGCTTGAACCAGCGGATCTTGAGCGACTGCCATTTCGTCCCTGAGTCAGCTTCTGAAGGTTGCCGATTCTGGATGCTGGGCGCATGATCAGCGGGGTAAGACTGTCATTGGGAGGGAATTATGCAAACTGTTTTAATCATTGTCCATGCGCCGGCTTACGGTAGCGAACGCATGTTGAGTGCCCTGAGGTTTGCCATAGCCCTTGCTGGGCAGGAAATTGAAACCGTCGATTTGCGTCTTTTCATGATGCCTGATGCGGTGACTGTCGGTTTGCCAAATCAGACTTCAGCCGAAGCTGGCGGAGGTTTGCAACCGCTGCTGGAAGAGTTGGTACAGCACGGCACACAAATCCGATTGTGCCGCAGTTGTGCTCAGGCGCGTGGTATCGTCGATCTGGCGTTAATTCCAGGTGTTTCCATCGGCACTCTGCCAGAGCTTGCAGAATGGACGCTGGCCGCAGACAAGGTCATTTCATTCTGAGCGTTCGATGACCCTCACTGAACTTCGCTATATCGTGATGCTGGCGCGTGAGCGACATTTTGGGCGCGCAGCGGAAAAGTGTCATGTCAGTCAGCCAACGCTGTCCGTAGCCGTGAAAAAAGTTGAGCAACGGTATGGTATTATTCTTTTCGAACGATCTTCTGCCGATGTCCGGCTGACATTTATTGGCGAACAGATAGCACGACAGGCCGAGCGGGTCCTAGAGGAAGCTGGACGGCTCAAAGAAATCGGCATGCAGGGCAAGGACCCGCTGGTTGGATCGTTGCGCCTTGGCGTGATCTATACGATAGCGCCTTACCTGCTGCCACGGCTTATTCCGGCACTGCATGCCCTTGCCCCGCGCATGCCGATGTACCTCCAGGAAAATTTTACCGTCAGCCTAGCCGAACAGTTGCGACGCGGTGATCTGGATGTGATTATCGTGGCCCTACCCTTTGACGAACCCGGCGTCGTTTCGCGACCGGTGTATGACGAACCTTTTTGTGTCGCCCTACCCATGGGACATCCCATGACGGCTCAAACTGAAATTACATCCGATCAGATCGCTTCAGAGAACCTGTTACTCCTGGGTAACGGTAATTGTTTTCGTGATCAGGTTGTCCACGCCTGCTCTCAGCTTTCTGAACCTGGAGGAATAGAGGGGGCATTAGAAGGAAGCTCATTGGAGACGATCCGGCACATGGTGGCAAGCGGCGCGGGAATCTCCGTGGTCCCGATTTCGGCTGCAAAATCGTGGCCTCAGAATGAGCTGCTGTTGCGTTTTCTGCCCTTCGCTGACCCGATTCCATTCAGACGGATTGTAATCGCGTGGCGGGCCTCCTTTTCACGCCCTAAGACCATAGACGTTTTGCGCGCTGCAATCCTTGATGCTCCACCCGCTGGGGTAAGCGTAATCCCTTAGCCGTCGGGAATGTTCTTGATTCTATGCTTCGATCGTAATCGTTTCACGTGAAACAAAAAAGCTGCCCTTGGCAGCTTTTTTGTTGGTGCGAAACTATATCACTCGCTCTATTTACGTTTGGTCGCCGGCTTTTTGTTCACTGTTTTGGATGCCGGTTTCTCGGCTTCCGCTTTTGCTGTTTTTGGCGGAGTCTTCGCTTTTTTTGGTTCGCGCTTCTCGAACTCAAACCCGACTTTTCCGTCGGTGCCGCGAACAAGAAAGGCAGAGAATTTGCGGCGGGTCCGCGCAGAAATGAAGTCCTTCAGTAAATCAGTTCGGCCGGTTTCCAGCAGTTTTTTCATTTGGCCGGTTTCAACCGGCTGTTGCAGGATGACTTTGCCAGAACGGAAATCGCAGCTCTTCGCCGGCCCCACGGATTTTTCGCAAACGTAAGCCATGCCATGCTCGAAGACCCGGGCTGTGCATTTCGGGCAGGCCCCCAAAGACTCTTGTCCGGAAAAATCGACCTCTTCGGCATTTCCGTCATCACCATTGGCAGCCTGACCGAAATCAAACTCCGGCAGATTTTCCGCATTGAGCTTGATGATGGCGTTGAACGGGCGTCCCATCTTGTTGCGGAAGCCGGTGAGCGGGCCGATCTTGCGTTCAGTGAGCAATTCCTCGATTTCTGCAGCTTCGTACTGGCGGCCGGCAACGATCTTCCATAGGGAAAAATCGCAGGCCTGACACTGAAATTTCTTGTAGGTCTCCTTGATTTTACCGCCGCATTTCGGGCAGGGCGTGGACAGTTCGCCAAAATCGCCGGGGATGGTATCGCTGTCGTAGCTCTTGGCGCGGTCGACGATGTGTTGTGTCATCGCCGCGATTTCCTTCATGAAGGCTGCGCGCGACATTTCGCCGCGCTCCATGCGCGCAAGTTTGTATTCCCATTCGCCGGTCAGCTCTGCTGCCGTTAATTCGGGAATACCAAGGCCATTGAGCAGGGTCATCAGCGAAAAGGCTTTGGCCGTCGGTTGCAGTTCGCGGCCTTCGCGATGCAGGTATTGCTCGCCGATCAGGTTTTCAATGATCTGGGCGCGCGTGGCCGGTGTGCCGAGACCGCGTCCAGCCATGGCGGCCTTCAGTTCCTCATCGTCAACCATCTTGCCCGCGCCTTCCATGGCCGAGAGCAGTGTCGCTTCCGAGTAGCGGGGAGGCGGCCGGGTTTCAGTGGCGTTAAGCACGACCTCTTGTGCGCTTACTTTCTCCTTAGGCAAAACGGGCACTAGATTGCCTTCGTCACCCTCCTGTCCTTCGCGGCCGTAAACAGCCAGCCAGCCCGGATTGACCAGTACCTTGCCTTCGGTCTTGAAGGGCTCGCCTTCGACACTCGTGATGCGCGTGGTGATCATGTATTCTGCCGCCGGGTAGAAAACGGCAAGAAAACGTTTGACGACCATGTCGTAGAGTTTCTGCTCGGGTTCAGAAAGGTGCTTGGGCGCCTGCAATGTCGGGATGATGGCGAAGTGGTCAGAAATCTTGGCGTTGTTGAAGATACGCTTGTTCGGCAATACCCAGTTGCGGGCCAGAATCTGATGGGCAAAAGGTGAGAAACGCGCCAGCATGCCCTCGTCGTGGCCCTTGCCAACACCTTCGCCGGTGAGCATCTTGAGTGTTTCCTTGACCGTAGCCAGGTAGTCTTCGGGCAACGCGCGAGCGTCGGTCCGCGGGTAGGTCAGTACCTTGTGTTTTTCGTAGAGCGCTTGCGCCAGCCCTAACGTAGACTTTGCGGAGAAACCAAAGCGGCCGTTGGCTTCGCGCTGCAGGCTGGTCAGGTCGTAGAGCAACGGCGAAAGCTGGCTCGAAGGCTTGGCCTCTTCACTGACTTCACCCAAATGGCCTACACATTTGCTTTGCAGTGCCTTGGCGCGGGCTTCATCCCACAGGCGGTCAGCCCGTTGATGCTCGTCTTCTTCGGCCTTGCCCTTGCTGAAATTCTCGTCAAACCACTTGCCCTTGTATTCACCGGCAGCACAGGCAAAGACACCTTCCAGCTCCCAGTAAGGACGTGGCTTGAATTTGCGGATTTTGTCTTCGCGTTCGACCATCAGCGCCAGGGTTGGTGTCTGAACACGGCCAACGGTCGTCAGATGGAAGCCGCCGGTTTTTGAATTAAAGGCGGTCATGGCGCGCGTGCCATTGATTCCAACCAGCCAGTCGGATTCCGAACGGCAAACGGCGGCGTCAGCCAGCCCCTGCATTTCTGTACCATCGCGCAGGCGTGAGAAGCCATCCTTGATGGCTTGTTGAGTCATCGACTGCAACCACAGGCGTTGGACCGGTTTGCCGCTCTTGGCGTGCTGTGCGATGTAATTGAAGATCAGTTCACCTTCGCGGCCCGCATCACAGGCGTTCACCAGGCTGCTGACATCCTTGCGCTTGATCAGCCTGGTCAGTAATTTGAGGCGCGACTCGGTTTTTTCGATGGGTCTGAGCGCGAAGTGCGGCGGAATCACCGGTAGGTGGGCGAAGGACCATTTCCCGCGCTTGACCTCGTATTCCTCCGGGCAAGCCAGTTCGAGCAGATGACCGACGGCAGAGGAAAGGACACAGTCGTCGCTCTCAAAATAGTCGTCGTTTTTTGAAAACCCGCCCAGTGCGCGCGCGATGTCGGCAGCGACGGAAGGTTTCTCGGCAATGATCAGCTTCTTGCTCATGGCGTATTTTGAGCCTGGATGAGTGATGAATAAATATGATTATGGTATGGCAATAAGGCACCACGCTGCAGGGCATAATAAAAGCACTATGCCGCGCTTGGCAAGCAGCCATTGTTAACGATGCATTGAAACCGGGATGGCTCGACCGAAATTAATGAAGTGTGCCTGGGAGTTTTGAAAAACTCAGTGCAGTTGTTCCGGATCCGCCTCGAAGAGCAATTCTTCAACAATCAGGGGCTCGAGACCTTGTTTCCGACTCCACAGTACCATCAATACGATAATCTTGAATTTGGCCAGCGGTACCGGGTTATCCTCCAGAATCATTCCGCGCTCAATAATCAGCTCACGCAGTGCCGGGGTGATGACTCCCGCAGACTCGAGAAAAATAATGAAACTGAGGCATTCGACACCAAGTTTTTGCTGTTCACCGGATGAGTAGATCCGCAACGAACGGCTATTAAAGGAAAACTCGTCGATTCGGGCGTTCTTGAGCCCGGCCAGCCAAGCGAGTGCGGCGGAAATCTCCCCGACTTCAAAACCGACCACACTCAGCTTGCGTGCCAATGTGGCTGGTTTGGGGTGCGAGGAAAAGTCGTGGTAATTCTCGAAAAGGTAGACGAGGATATCAATCATAAGAAAAGATTCAGGCTTCAGAAAGCTGCTGGTAGCGTCCACCAGGCAAACAGGCAACTCGACCATCGAGTTCCAAGCGCAGCAGCATTACGGAAAGTAAGTCGGCCGTCAAGTTGGTACGCTCAGCGATCTCGTCCAGGCTACAGGGATCGAAACCGATCATTGAAAGCAGTGCCTCGGAGGATTTGTCTCCGCTAGACTCTTTTGTTTCGGAGATTATCGAAGATGTGCCCCAGCGCAGTTCTTCAAGAACATCCTGCGCTGTTTCAACCAGCTTGGCACCCTGCTTAATCAGCTTGTGGCAGCCGCGAGACTGGGGTGAGTGAATCGAGCCTGGAATGGCAAAGACCTCACGACCTTGCTCACCGGCGAGACGTGCAGTGATCAGCGAGCCACTTTCAATTGCCGCCTCGACTACCAGTACCCCGCGCGCAATGCCGGAGATCAGTCGGTTACGGCGTGGAAAGTTGGCGGCCGTGACTGGAGTACCGATTGGAAATTCTGAGACGATGCATCCCTTGGCACCGATTTCCAGCGCCAGTTCACGATTTCTTGCCGGATAGATGCGATCGATGCCGGTTCCAATAAAGGCGATGGTATCGCCGCCAGCGAGCAGAGCGCCGCGATGTGCTGCCGCGTCGATACCCAGCGCCAAGCCGCTGCCGATGACCAGTCCGGCGTTGACGAAGGCAGAGGCAAACCGCTCAGCGTTTAGGATACCCTGAGGGGTTGGATTGCGACTGCCGACGATGGCCAGCACCGGACGGTTGAGCAAATCGAGGCGACCGCGGACATAAAGCAGCGTTGGCGGGTCAGGAATCTCAAGCAGGGTTTGCGGGTATTCAGGATCGGCCAGTGTGATGATGTGCTGATCCGGGCCTTCCGACCATTGAAGTGCCGCAGAAACACTCTCCGCGTTAGCGGTATCGAGCAGCAGGCTGGTCGCTTTGTCACCGATTACGCCACGTAGTGCGCTACGACCGGCAGAAAAAACGGCTTCAGGGAGCCCGAACGCGGCGAGCAGCTTGCGCTGCGTTTCACCGCCAATTCCGGAGATGAGCGTCAGCCGTAGCCAGCAGGATAGCGCCTCGCCGGCCGTCATTGCTCAGGGCGTGCGGACGAAGTCATTGACCCCGATGGTACCCTCGGACTGGACGATCAGCGCGTAGGAAATCCGGTCGAAGGTACGGAAAACAAAGGCCAGGCCAACACGTTCCGGGGGAATCTGCACGTCGATCTTGCGATCCTCTTCATCACGTTGAACTACTGTACGGTTGCGTTCAAGCGCAAGCACATGACCGATCTCGATCCCGTCCTTGCTACCCTGATTCAGCGAAACGATAGAGCCAGATCCGGCGGAACCCACACCCCCATATATGGAAATAATACGCCCATCAACCTGGACATCGGGCTTATGGGGAATGTAAGCAACAAGGGGTGGGCGGGCGGCCGGAACGAGGCGGTCGCCACGACCGATTTCCTGCTTCGCAGCCTGAATTTCAAAGGTGGCGGGATGTCCCGGTTTGGTCTGCGTCGCCGTACCCAGATAGAACGCCTCGTAACCCAGAATCTGCTTGGGGTCAGCCGGGTCGAGCAGCGGCTTTCCGTTACGATAGACCTGCCACTGCAGCGTGGTGGAATCAGCGTCGTTAACATAAGCCAAGTCGCCATTGCCCAGGAATACCCGATCCTGCTGCGTGGCGACGATACGTGCGGCACTGTCCAGGCCGTTCGCTTCGACAACGAGCGGTGCGGAGATGAAAGGCTCGATAACATTTGGTGGGATCGGTGGAATCGCCTGATCCATCTGCTCAGAATAAATCCGGGGTCGGAGTCTGGCATTCTGCACACGTAGCAGTGGATTACCGCTGGTATCGCGATCAAGTACGATTACATCGCCCGGGAAAATACGGTGCGGATTCTTGATCTGTTCCTTGTTCATGCGCCAGATTTCGGGCCAGCGCCAGGGTTCCTTGAGAAACTGCGCGGAAATTCCCCACAGGGTGTCGCCGGGCACGACAACATGCCGTTGCGGAGCGCTTTCAGCCAGCTGGATCGGTTGATCGGCGGCGCTGCATAGCGTCGCGGCCACAACCAGAATGAGCGCGGATATAATGCGATTCATCGTGTTATCCTCATACGAGCGGTAGGTAACGTCTGTGATGGCGTGCACAACATCGGGTTTCTGAGTGATTTTTTAGACCTGTTCTCAGCCCTATCCCCCTGCCGCAGACATCGCATACAATGCGCAAATATTGCGCCGTTTTTCAAGATGTTGCATTAGATTTTGCACGTAATTACTTCTACGATCAAGCTTTTTATGCCACTACTACCCATCCTCCGCTTCCCCGATCCGCGCCTGAAAACAGTTGCCGCGCCGGTTGAAAAGATTGACGACAGCATCCGGCGCCTGGCGCGTGACATGGCCGAGACGATGTACGAAGCACCGGGCATTGGTCTGGCCGCAACTCAAGTGGATGTGCACAAGCGGGTTATTGTCATCGACGCCTCCGAAACGCGGGATCAGTTGCTGGTCCTGATCAATCCTGAACTGCTAGAAAGTGATGGAAAGCAGGTGTGCGAGGAAGGCTGTCTCTCGGTGCCCGGCATCTACGACAAGGTCGAGCGCGCCGAACACGTCGTCGTGCGCTATCAGGATCAGAACGGCACGACGCAGACGGTGGAGGCCACTGGCCTGCTTTCCGTTTGTTTGCAACACGAAATGGATCATCTGCAAGGGCGGGTTTTTGTTGAACATCTTTCGCTGCTCAAGCAGATGCGCATCAAGGCCAAGCTGGCCAAGCAGTCACGGATTACGGCATGAAGCTGATTTTTGCCGGCACGCCGGAGTTTTCGGCGCAGGCCCTGGCGGCCATTCTGACGGCGGGCCATCAGGTTGAGTTAGTACTTACTCAGCCGGACCGTCCCTCCGGAAGAGGCATGGCTTTGCGTTCTTCTCCGGTCAAGGCACTGGCTTTGGCGTCCGGGATCGAGGTCTTCCAGCCACAGACATTGAAAAATACGGCGGCGCAGGAACGGCTTCGTTCCGTCGGGGCAGACGCCATGATCGTCGCTGCCTACGGACTGATTCTTCCACAGATCGTGCTCGACATGCCGCGCTTCGGCGGCATCAACATCCACGCTTCGCTGCTGCCGCGCTGGCGCGGAGCGGCGCCCATCCAGCGGGCGATTCTTGCCGGTGACAGCGAAACCGGCGTTTGCATCATGCAGATGGAGGCCGGTCTGGATACCGGTGCGGTGCTGCTCTCCGGCACTCTTCCGATTGCTGGCGAAGAAACAGCCGCAAGCTTGCACGACAAACTCGCCGATCTCGGAGCGCGTCTGATCGTCGAGGCGCTCGGGCGACTGCCCCTGCCAGCCTGCCCTCAACCCGAAACCGGCGTGACCTACGCCGCCAAGATTGAAAAGTCCGAAGCCGTAGTGGACTGGCGACGGCCAGCCAGCCAGTTGGCCCGACAGGTGCGGGCGTTCAACCCGTTTCCCGGTGCGTCGGCCAGTCTTGCCGGGACCTCGGTCAAGATATGGCAGGCTGGGATACACCCGGCAAACGGTTCACCGGGTACGGTGATTGCGGTCGACCGGACCGGCATTGTGGTCGCCTGTGGACAGGCATCGCTGTGCCTCACTGTGTTGCAGAAAGCAGGTGGCAAGCGGCTGCCGGTGGCACAGTTTCTTGCCGGAACCCCCGTGCTAGTGGGCGCGACCTTCGATTTTCCCTCTTGAACTTCCGTTTAACCTCCCCAATCTAATGCTTGAAACGGCGGCTGTCCCGCCGATGGTCTGAGCAATTTCGACCGACAAGGAGGTTACAACAATGTTGGGCAACTGGCTGAAAACATCCCTGCTGATGGCGGCAATCATGGCGCTGTTCGGCGTCATCGGTTCGTATCTTGGCGGTGCGACGGGCATGGTGCTGGCGCTGCTGTTTGGCGGAGTGATGAATCTCTTCGCCTACTGGTTCTCCGACACGATGGTGCTGAAGATGTACAACGCACAGCAAGTCGATGAGGCCTCGGCACCGCAGTTCTACGCCATGGTTCGCGATTTGGCGCAACGCGCCGGTCTGCCCATGCCGCGCGTTTATCTCATCGACGAAGCGCAGCCCAACGCTTTTGCCACCGGGCGTGATCCCGAACACGCGGCCGTCGCGGCGACTACCGGCATCCTCCACATGCTTTCGGCGCGCGAGATTCGCGGCGTGATGGCGCACGAACTGGCACACATCCAGCATCGGGACATCCTGATTTCGACCATTTCGGCAACCATGGCCGGTGCCATTTCGTCGCTCGCCAACTTTGCGATGTTTTTCGGCGGACGCGATTCGGAAGGCCGTCCGGGCAACCCGATCGCCAGTATCGCCGTGGCCTTGCTCGCCCCGCTGGCGGCGTCGCTGATCCAGATGGCCATTTCACGGGCGCGCGAATTTGAAGCTGACCGCGGCGGTGCGGCAATTTGTGGCGATCCCGATGCGCTGGCCGATGCGTTGACCAAGATCGACGCCTATGCGCGCGGCATTCGGATGCCGACCGCCGAAGCGCATCCGGCAACGGCTCAGATGATGATCATGAATCCGCTGTCTGGCGGCGGTATTGGCGGCCTGTTCAGCACCCATCCACCGACCGAAGAACGGGTCGACCGCTTGCGCGTCCTGGCCGCCACGCGGGTTTAATCGCGCGTCTTCGGTG
>JANNNT010000084.1:0-5288 GCA_031398685.1 Rhodocyclaceae bacterium
TCATGCGCAGGCTGGTCGCGTAGGGGCGGAACAGGGTGCCTGGCACGAGCTCCTGGAGGTCTGAACGGCGGCCTTGCAAGAATGATTGACAGATCGCGGGCGAGGCGCCAAACAGGTAGGGAATCAACCAGCCAAAGCGCAGAAAATTGCGAATCAATCCGAAATAGCGCTCACTGACAAAATCCTGCAGGCGGCCTGTTACGGAGCAGCAGTCTTTCAAAATCACCCAGAATTCGTCAGGCAGCGACCAGTTGTAGTGGGCCCCGGCAATCGTTTGCATGTGGCGCCCATAGCGAAGGCCCAGGCCTTCGCGATAGGCAGCCTTCATCATGGCGGAGTTGGAGGTGCCGTAGTTGGCAATGGCGATGTTTTTGTCGTCACCCACGACGCAGGGCATGGAGCCAGCCCACATGGTTTCTTCGCGCAGTTGCCGGGCCGTGAAGCGGTGGATGTCGCGCAGGAAGTCCAGCGGGAACGCCGGGTCTTGTGAAGGTGGGGTGATGAACTCCAGCAGCGCTTCGGCGTAGTCGGTGGTAATCCAGGGGTGGGTGAGTTTGGAGCCCAGCGTCAGGGGATGAGGGGTCTGGGCTAGATGGCCGCTGGTGTCCACGCGCAAGCATTCGCGCTCGTAGCCTCGCGTGATACCGCGCAAAACCTGCGCTTGGTCTGTCGAGAAAAACTGCCGGACCTCATCGCAACAGGTGAACTTCAACATAAGCCGTGTCTTTTTTCGTAAATTGGCACGCAGTATGGCAGCTATTGGCCGGCAAGACTTCCGTGGCCGGCTGCACTCGTTGGCATTCTAGGCTCGAACGGCAGGTATCGCTGCATTGTTGCCGTTCAGCGGAGGGAAATTGATAGTGCTGAACTAATGGTGGCTTCCGAGCAATTGCACCGAGTCAACGGCCGCTATGGAGAAGCGAAGTCAATGTCCGGTCATGGCCGATCTCGGTCCTCGAGGACCACCAGCAAATGCATGACGAGTAAATTCTGCGTTGCACAAACTCATTTCAGCAACGGCTTGCCTGTTCCCGGAAATTCCGGCTCCTCGAATTGGCATGGAACGATCAGCCGTTCTCACGTCCACCGGAGAATCCGGATGCCCCTAAATCTTTGTAGTAATGGGCAAAACCCGCGCCAGAGAGGCTTTGAGCAGGCGGGTCATGGCGTCGGCGGCGGCTTCTGGCTCGCGGCTCACGATCCGGTTCGTCACGTCGTCGTAAAGCGCGAGGTCTTCGCTGGGGTGCGCCGCGTGGCGCTGCAGCATCTCGGACGATACGCGCATGGCGGCCTTGATCGCGCTGCCGATGGTGATGAACATGCCATTCTTCGAAAGGTTGATGATCGTCATGTGGAATTCGAGATCGGCCTGTGCCGCCAGGCGGATGTCGTTGCCGGCCTGGACGATGCTGGCGAGCTTGGTGAAGCGTTTTTCAATCAGGCGATGATCGTCGCTGGAGCCACTGCGGGCAGCGAGATAGCTGGCCCGGGGCTCGAAGCACAGGCGCATCTCGAAGATGTCTTCGACGATCTTCGAGTCGAACTGGGCATTGAGCCGCCACGCCAGTACCTCGCGATCGAGTAGATTCCAGTCGTTGAACGGCAGCACGCGGGTGCCGATCTTCGGCTGGACATCGATCAGACGCTTTCCTGCCAGATGCTTGATCGCTTCGCGTACCGTCGTCCGGCTGACGCCAAACTGGGTGCACAAGTCACCTTCAATCGGAAGCGAGTCGCCCGGTTCGTATTCACCGCCAACGATTTTTGTTCCGATGATCCGTGCCACTTGCGAGCTCATCGTGCCAACCACAGGTTCGCGTTCAAACATTGATCGACTCCAGGTATCTCCTCCGCTCACGCCTCTAGCTCTGCTTGGTCGCGTGGGTGACGAGCACATTCCACGAACCCGGCTTGAGTCTGGCGATCAGCGTCTCGCCTTCAATGCGGACGTCGGCATTGTACGTGGGCGCCACGGCATCGGGGGTGTCTTTGGTATTGACCGCCTTCATGTTGGCGTGGAACAGCTCGATCGCCTCTTCCAGGACGCGATTTGTTCCCAGACCGCGCAACTCGACCTTCAACTCCATGTCTTCTTCGAGATGGCGATTGAGCGCGAAAATCGTCGTGCGCCCGGTGGTTTCGTCGTCCACCACGCTGGCGCAGAGGTAGGGAATTTCGTCGAAGGTTTTGGCCTGATACGACGGCGACTCGATGACCGGGCGCAGGACACGGCCGTGTCCGTAGCGCGAGGCTTGGGCGAACGGGTAGAAGATGGTTTGCCGCCAGGCCGGGCCGCCGGGCTCGGTCATGATCGGGCCGATGACGTTAACCAGTTGCGCCAGGCAGGCGACCTTGACGCGGTCGCAGTTGTTCATCATCACGATCAGCGCGCCGCCGACGACGAGCGCGTCTTCGTGGTTGTAAACTTCTTCGATCAGGCGCGGCGCCACCGGCCAGCCGGGCTTGCGCAGGTCTTCGATGCTGCGCGCCTTGTACCAGACGTTCCACTCGTCGAAGGAGAGCATGATGCGCTTGCTGGAGCGCTTGCGTGCGGCCACGGCGTCGGCGATGGCCACGGTCTGCTTGATGAAATTATCGGTCAGCTCGATGTTGCCGAAGTATTCCTCGGTGGAATCCAGCGTGTTCTGAAAGTAACTGTGCAGGGAAAGGAAGTCGACCTGCTCGAAGCAGTGATCGAGCACGGTATCTTCCCAGGCGCCATACGTCGGCATGTCCCACATCGAGGAACCGCAGGCGGCGAGCTGGATGGTGGGGTCGACCATGCGCATCAGCTTGGCCGTCTCCAGCGCGATGCGGCCGTATTCGTCAGCGGTCTTACGACAGATTTGCCACGGCCCGTCCATTTCGTTGCCCAGGCACCACAACTTGATGTCATGGGGCCTGGCGTAGCCGTGAGATTGGCGCAAGTCGGATAGCGCCGTGCCACCAGGGTGGTTGCAGTACTCAAGAAAATGGCGGGCTTCGTCGGGACCGCGGGTGCCGAGATTGACCCCGAACATCGGCTCGATATCGACCTTGTGGCACCAGTCGATGAATTCGTTGGTGCCGAACTGATTGGTTTCGGTTGAAAACCAGGCCAGGTCAAGCCGGGTCGGGCGCTGGTCCCTGGGGCCAACACCGTCTTCCCAGTTGTAGCCGGACATGAAATTGCCGCCTGGATAGCGGATGATCGTTGGTCCCAGTTCGCGCGTCAGCTCCATCACGTCCTGACGAAATCCGTTTTCGTCTGCCGTGGGATGGCCCGGTTCAAAAATGCCGGTATAGACACAGCGGCCCATGTGTTCGACAAAGCTGCCGAACAGGCGGCGATCCAGTTCCGAAATCGCGAAGTCGTGGTCGACGATGAGTCGTGAGGCAATCATGATGACTTGATCCTGGTAGGAAAAAAAGGGTGCATCGATAAACCGGGGGATCACCAACCAGCCAGTGTTGCGCCGGATAGGATCCCCCGCGTGGCACAGTACGGCTTATTTCACGCCGGACAACAGCTTGTTGACCCGTTCCTCGGCCGATTTGGCCGTATCGGCCACCGGTTTCTTGGAGAGCATCATGTTGGAGATTTCTTCTCCGACGATGGTCTCGATGGCACGCTGGCGCATGATGCTGTTAGGCAGCGAATAGCCGGTGCTGGTTATTTCGGCGATGTTCTTGCGGAAAGGCAGGTTGGTGAACTTCTCGCTGCTGGCGATCGACTTGCTCACCGTCAGGTGACCGGTGCGCGACCACTCGTAGTTGTTGTCCCAGAGGAACTTGAGGAAGGTGAACGCCGCCTTGCGCTGGGCTTCGGTCTTTGCGCCGCCCTTGAGCATGATCCAGCTGTGGCCATCGGCAAACACGGCTTTCTTGCCGTACATGTTGGCGAACGGAACCACGGTGTAACCACCGTTGAGCGGTGAATCGCCTTTCTCCGACGCGGCGATAAAATCGTCGATGGTCCAGGTGCCGACTACATTGACGCCGACATCACCATTGACGAACGCCTGCTGGGTGGCCGAGTAGTCAAGGTTCGGCTTGATCGCGCCTTCGAGGTTGAGCTTGTTCATCAGCTCAAGTGCGGTGATGGATTCCTTCGACTGCATGTCGATTTTCTTGCCGCCGTTCTTGAAAAGCTGTCCATTTTGCTGCGCGACCAGCGTGAGGAAGGTGCGGAAGGGCGCCGCCGTTTCGTTGGCCGAAGTCCAGGAGAAGTAGGGCTTGCCGGTGGCTTCCTTGAATTTGCGTGCCTGGGCCAGGAGTTCATCCCCCGTCGTGGGCAGTACCGGGGTGCCGTCGGCGTTGGTCAGGCCGGCTTTCTTGAACAGGTTGAGGTTGATGTGCCACAGCCACGACCAGGTGTCTTGCGGCAGAGCGTAAGTCTTGCCGCCGATCATCGTGCCTTTGGCGGCCTGTTCGGTAAAGTCCTTAGTGTCGATGCCGACCGACTTGAAGCCGTCGTCGAGCGGTTCGACCAGTTTACGCGAGACGAAGTCGCCCAGAACCGATTCGTGCATCACGGCGATGGTCGGGATGTCCTTGGCGACAATGCGCGCCGTCAATTGATCGTAGTAGGGGCCCCACTCGGCGATCTGCGGTTTGACCACGATGCCTTGGGTATTCGTCGCGTTGAACTGATTGACCAGCGCGGTGATGATCCCGCATTCCCCCCGAGCCTTGGTGGTATCGACAACCTTGCCGTAGTCCGCCTCACAGGCACCAAAAAAGCGCTGGAAAGTGATTTCGGTCTTGGCTTGTGCGTAAGCGCTCGCGCAGCATACGCCGAGCAGAAGTGCCAGCGCGCTCTTGCGGAATTTTCCTGTCATGTTGTTCCTCCGTGTGGTTACGTCGAAATGCAGTGCCCGGGATTGAGCAGAATTTTCCATTCAACCTGTCGCGTCGACGTTTCAGCGACTGGCCGTTCCGGCGACGGCCGAAACAATGTGCTTCTGGAAAAACAGGTAGATGATGAAGATGGGGAGGCCGGCGAATACGGCCTGGGACATGAGATAGCCGATGCCGCCGGATTGCGCAAAATTGGTTTGTGTCGCGGCGAGGCCCAGCGTCAGCGTGTACATGTCGGGGCGCGAGGCCGAGATCAGCGGCCACAGGTAGTCATTCCAGGCCGTCAAGAAGGTGAAGATGCCCAGCGTGGCCTGTGCCGGGATGGTCAGCGGCAGCAAAACCTGGAGAAAGATCCGGTAGCGCGGCGTGTTGTCGAGCATGGCCGCCTCTTCGATGTCGCACGGAATGGCCTTGAAGTATTGGGTCATCAGGAACACGCCGAACGGCGC
>JANNNT010000125.1:0-2168 GCA_031398685.1 Rhodocyclaceae bacterium
GCAACATTGGAATGACCCTCACCAACGCTTTGCCGCCCGTAAAAAACCAGCTTGTACGCTACGCACTTGGTGCCTTTTAAACCCTAACGTATTTACGCATTCAATCGGAGAAACGCCATGTTCAAAAACCTGCTGCCGCTCGCACTGGCTGCCACGCTCAGCCTGTCAGCCCTGGCTGACGAAGCCAGCGTCAAAAAGGCGATTGAAGCCAAACTCGGCACCAAGGTCACCAGCGTTGCCAAAAGCCCCTATCTCGGGCTCTACGAGATTTACGCCGACGGGCAGATCCTCTACACCGACGAAAAACAGACAGCCATCTTTGCCGGCACGCTGATCGACGGCAAGACGATGAAAAACATCACGGCCGAACGCATGCAAAAGCTGACGGCGATCAAGTTTAGCGACCTCCCGCTTGACCTCGCCGTCAAGCAGGTACGTGGTGACGGCAAGCGTGTGCTCGCCAGCTTTGAAGACCCGAATTGCGGCTACTGCAAGAAGCTGGCCAAGGATATCGCCAAGCTCGACAACGTAACCCTCTACACCTTCCTGCTCCCGATCCTCTCGCCGGATTCACTGGAAAAATCAAACCAGATCTGGTGTTCGTCCGATAAGATCAAGGCCTGGAATGACTGGATGCAGGAGGGCAAAGCGCCATCAGGCAAAGGCGATTGCGATACGAGCGCGGTTCAGAAAACGGTTGAACTCGGGCGCAAACTGGCGATCACCGGCACCCCGACCCTCTTCTTCGCCGACGGCGAGCGTGTTCCGGGCGCCGTGCCGCTGGCGCAGATCGAACAGAAGCTCAATCAGGCGCCGAGCAGCAAATAAGCGGCACGGGGTTGCGTTGCCACGCCCGCTTGAATGAGCAGAGGCCCTACTCGGGCTTCTGCTCATTGGCCAACGCGCTGGTCGTAATGTCGTGATAGAGGCTCACCACCTGCCCTACCAGATCCTGATACTCGGGATGGCGTGACAGCAGGGGCTCCAGTGCATCGGTATCGGCAAACACGCGTTCCAGAAAATCGATGTCCATGTCGTCAAGGAGACCACCCTGGTCAAGCTTGGCTTTCAGGTCGAGCGCCCTCGGCAAGTGCTGAGATTCCATGTTCTTCATAATCGCAAAAAACACACCGTCGTCTTCCGATTCATTTTCCATTTTTTACTCCTGAAATCAAATCTGGCGCCTTACGGCGTTCCGATGAACAGGTAGAAACTGGACGATCCGCTGTCGGTTCGCCCATAGCCCAGATAGACCGGCCCGAGGGGCGTCTCACCACCCAGATAGATCGACGCCGAATGCAACCATCCGGTGCGCTGCGTTTCAGTATAGAGGGTTCCGACCTTGCCGGCTTCAAGCGCAAGTCCTGCCCGCATATCCCCACGCAGTCCCAGCGGCAAGCGTCCGATGATCTTTTCGACGCGCAGGCTGCCGTAGCGAATATCATCGCCGTTCAGTTGATTTGGAGCGAAGCCGGACAAGTTGTTAAAGCCGCCCAGAGCGCCCGCATCATAGACCGGCAGATGTCCCCTGGGTGAGCCCTGATAGTTGAGTTTTGCGTTCAGCACATAATCCTCGAGGGCATAGGCTCCGGTCAACTCGGCTACGACCTTGCTGTACCCTTCTTTCGGCGAGTTGAAATAAGTGATTCGGGAAGCCCATCCGGAGGTCGGGAAATAGAGACGATTCATCTGGTCAAAATCCAGCGACGCGTACTGCCCCCCATACGACTTCTTCGTATTCTCCGGAAACTCCAGCGACGGGACCCCGGTCTCCAGCTCTGCTTCCAGCCAGTTCTGCCGCCAGCCGGCATGCAGCTGCCCGAGCAGGCCAACATTGACACCCGCGCCGAACGAAGCAACACGGCTGCTTTTCACGTAGTCGGCCAGCTTCCTGCCATTCTGATAGATGCCAATGTTCTCCGCCTCAACCGATAGCGAACTCTCAAGAAAGTGGCGCTGCCGATTTTCAAGCGGCTGATACAAATCCACGGCCAACGCGTTTTTCCGGCCCATTTCAGCACCGACAAGAAGCTCGCCCCCGAGCTTGTTCAGCCAGGTTTTCTCGTAGGCCGCACGCAGGGTATAGGACGAATCCTGCTTGAAATTGGTGTCAAGACTCACGCCGAAACGAAGATAATCCGGTCCCCAGCTCTTTTCCACCGGCATCA
>JANNNT010000171.1:0-7604 GCA_031398685.1 Rhodocyclaceae bacterium
CGCCATGCGGCAGTGCTTCGAGGCCGTAACCACCAGCCCGGCAAAGATAATGCATTTGGAAGGCTACGGCCTGGCTCCAGGTTGTCACGCCGATTTCGTGCTGCTCCAGGCTCGCGACCCGATCGAAGCCATCCGCCTGCGCGCGACGCGGCTCAAGGTGTTCAGGCGTGGCAAGCTGCTCGCGCAGACACCGGCAGCAACCGCATCGCTGCATCTGCCCGGACGGCCGGGGGAGACTTCTTTGATGCACGGTGCCAGCTAGCGGCCTGCCCGGCCTGGAAACCGCCTACCGTGATCGAGTTTTGCGTGTACTCCTGATCCGCGCCGGCCCCTCCCCACAATCCCTAAAAATCAGTGTGTCGCTGAGAATAGCGGAACCATGCTTGCTCTACCGATGTCATCACGGTTTTACTTGGGACCTATTCAGCTCCGTACCCACGGTTAGTTCAAACTTCTTACTGATCGGAGAACCGCATGAACGTCGGAATTATTGGCTCGGGTGATGTGGGCCGGGTGTTGGCTGGAGGTTTTATCAAGCACGGTCATGACGTGATGATTGGCACAAGCGCTCCCGCCAAACTGGCGGACTGGGCGAAGGAAAATCCGAAAGGCCAAATCGGAAGTTTCGCCAGTGCGGCAGAATTCGGCGATCTGCTTGTGCTGGCCGTCAAGGGCACCGCCGCACACGTCGCTTTGCGTGCCGCAAACCTAGCCCATCTTGTTGGCAAGCCTGTCATCGATGCAACCAACCCCATTGCCGAGGCCCCGCCTGACAACGGCGTGCTGACGTTCTTTACCAATCTCGACGACTCCCTGATGGAGCGACTACAGCGCGAGTTTGAAGACGTACGCTTTGTCAAAGCCTTTAATTCGGTCGGCAATGCGTGCATGGTGAATCCGCAGTTCAAGGGCGGCAAACCGACAATGTTTATTTGCGGGAACGACGAGGCGGCGAAAAAGACCGTGAGTAATGTCCTCGACCAGTTTGGATGGGAAACGGCGGACATGGGCAAGGCCGAGGCGGCCCGGGCAATCGAACCGCTCTGCATGCTCTGGTGTATTCCCGGCTTCCTGCGCAACGATTGGATTCATGCTTTCAAGCTACTCAGTTAGCCTGGAACAGGTTAGCTAACTTGGTGAACGGGGTGACCATGACGATAGAGGGCTCCGTTCAGCCTGCAGGTGTTTGCAATGGCTTCTGAACCCAAGGCTGACCCTGGCCCGGATTACGCGCTCACCGTGGCAAGTCAACACCAGGATTTCGCCGATTGGCGTCAAGGCCGGAGCCGGAGCCGGTACGCAGCGTGGATCATCGATGTCGACATCCCCAGCCTGCGCGCTGCCACCGCCCGAATACGCAACCATCTTGAAGGCTATCTCCTACCGGGCTATGGCCGACAACCGCATATCACCCTGCGCATCTGCGGATTCCCCGGTTCTGATCAGGGATTCGGCGATGATTTCACGCCAGCTGTTTTCACTACTCAGATCCAATCGCTGAAATTGGCTCGCCTGGAGCCGTTTGCAATAGAAATCGGCGCCCCGCAAACGTTCACGTCCGCCGCTTTTTTTTCGGTTCGGGATAAGGAAGGCGGTGTCCGGCGTGCGCGGACAGCGTTGGGAAGCGACGGCCCAGGCGAGAGGGATTTCCCCTTTGTCCCGCATCTCACCTTTGGCCTTTATCGCCGTCAGTTTTCCGTTGCCGGAGTCATGCAGCGCATGGGGTCTTGCCCTGATCTGGAGGACATCCAACTGAAGATAGGCAAATTGGCCTTAATGACCTACGACGCTTCGGTTATCACCGGGCCTCTGACATCCGTATGTGAGTTCGATTTTGAGCGGCAGGCGTTACGGGTACTCAATGCCAGGGCGATGGAAGTCCTGTTGAAGTGAGCGTCTGCTGGCGCGGTCGGTGATCGGCGTAAAAGACGCGACGGAATGGGGCCTGATTTTCCGTGCTGACTTTCCTTCGCAACGAAGCGTTGCGGTGCAGCCAACAGAGTTGTCGTTCCGGGATACTGCACGCCACTATTCGAGAGCAAACAGATTCCTCAGGCTGTCGATTTTCTCCAGGGCTAGACCGGTGCCGCGCACCACACAGGTCAAGGGGTTCTCGGCGATAATCACCGGCAACCCGGTTTCTTCCATCAGCAGGCGATCCAGACCGGGTAACAGCGCACCGCCACCGGTGAGTACCATGCCACGATCGGCGATATCGGCCCCCAGTTCCGGCGGAGTTCTCTCCAGGGCGATTTTTACGGCGGTCACGATCTGGTTCAGTGGTTCGGTCAGCGCTTCCAGAATTTCATTGCTGGAGATCGTGAAACTGCGCGGGATGCCTTCGGACTTATTGACGCCGGAGACTTCCATCTCGTGGACGTGTGTCCCGGGAAAGGCCAAACCGATGGTTTTTTTGATTCTTTCGGCCGTGTTCTCGCCGATTAGCATGCCAAAGTTTCGGTTGATGTAGTTGATGATCGCCTCGTCGAAATTGTCGCCGCCCACGCGCACCGACGCGGCATAGACCATGCCCCCCAGCGCGATAACCGCCACATCGGACGTGCCGCCGCCAATATCAACGACCATCGACCCGACTGCCTCGGTCACCGGCAGGCCAGCTCCGATCGCCGCGGCCAGGGGTTCGTCGATTAGAAAGACCTGGCTGGCACCGGCACCCAGTGCCGATTCGCGGATGGCGCGACGCTCAACCTGGGTGGCGCCCCCGGGAACACAGATGATGATGCGCGGACTCGGGGTGAGCAGGCGTGAACGATGCGCCTTCTTGATGAAATGCTTCAGCATCAACGCGGTAATGGTGAAGTCGGCAATAACCCCGTCTTTCATCGGACGGATGGTGGTGACGTTGACCGGCGTTCGGCCGAGCATTTTCTTCGCGGCTGCACCCACCGCCAGCACCGTTTTCCGTGAGTTGGGCCCACCATCGGTGCGAATGGCTACGACCGAGGGTTCATCCAGAACGATGCCTTGGCCACGGACATAAACCAGAGTATTGGCGGTGCCCAGGTCGATCGCCAGGTCAGTTGAAAAATAGCTTCGAATGAAATTCATCATGAGTAAGTGAAACTCCGGGCTCTAGGTCGCTATGAAAAGGCATCAAGTCGTGCCGCTCCTCGACGTTGGAGTTTAGCCGCCACTCCGATGTGCGGGCTAATGATCGTTACGGACGGCGTTGTGCAAAATGGATGACGCACGCGTCAAACAGCGATGCCCCGACGTGCTGGATTCTGGGCGATAGACCAGCGACTCATCGAATCGATGATGCAATTGAAAATTGCAATTGCGCATGGCGACACGCCACGTCAGTCCAGCGCTACAGGATCGCCAAACCGCAACATGTTCAACTAGTGGACCGCCGCTGGATTCCGTGTCGATGCCGCTTTGATGTGCCACGGCAAGCAGCGATTGCGGCAAGAAATGACTCAGCCTGTCTTTTTCTTAAGCTTGGCCGATTTCTTCAGCGTCCTGAAAAGTTCCGATTCCTCGTTCTTCAAGTACGCGATGACACTCATATCTTCTCTGTTGACACGCTGAATGTCGATTTGCTCAACATGCACGAGGCGAAGCAACTCACGGACTGGTCGCGGCATATTGCGGCCAGACTCGTAGCGCGAACCGCCGCTTTGTGTAACACCGACTGCTGACCAGAATTGCTGCTGATTCAACCCGAGTTTGCGACGAATTTCGCGAGGATCAGGGGTAACTATATGGGGGGCAGGATGGCGCATGATGATCCTTTCAAGTGTCACGTGTGCCGAGGCAGTGACTTCAGTTGAGAGGTTGTTGCTCAACCCGAAAATGCGGTTGCGCTAACTTGTGATCATTTAAGATCAAGGGCTTAGATTGGCTGTAGTACAGATAGTTCCTGTAATCCGTCGATTACACGCAACCGCGATGCCACCAGTCTATCGCTCGAAGACGGACTCTCCCTTGTACCAGCGGGACTCCGCAGTCGGGTCAGAAAGCGCGAGCAAGACCGCACGCGCGAGTTCATGACCGGATGCGTTAAACCCGAGTCTTGCATAAGCCTCCGAGGTTCCCTTCGTCAGAGCCTCAGCAGCAACGACGACACCGAGGTCCTGTGGGATCTCCGGTGCATTTTCCTGGCATTTTTTGACGTCAAGTGAATGAGCTTTACGACACGCGCTCGGGCGAACCGCATAGATCGAGCACAAATCATCGGTAAGGAATGGGCATTTTGAGCGCTGATTCCAGGGGTTTAATTCGCTGCGGGTGGCGACATGCATTTTCAACCGCTGAACAAACTGCTGCCGCTCTTCCGTCGGCCGGCCTTCAAGTTCCTTCGCGATGAGAAAGATTTCTGGTGCCATCGCCTCAACCCGCGCGCTGCAACAATGGCTGCACCCCGCTCTACAGGCAATGCCCACACCTTGAGCATGCGCAGTCTGGATTACGCGGCTTACGCTGTGCTGCAGGCTGGAAACGAACGAGATGACCGATTGCTGGCTTTGGTGAGCCCTCAAGTGATGCTCGGTCGCCCGCTGGACGTTATCCGCTGAGTTGAAGAACGCAACCTGCTCTTCGGGAGTTAACGTGAAGTTTTTGCTATCGCTCATCCACACATTTTACGCGCTGACAAGGCGGCGCTCGTCGGCGGCGTTCATAGACCTGAGACAAATTGCCCAGCACATGGCGATGGCCCCGCCCCGACGATTATTGAATGCAACTTCAGAACCTTCCTGGCTGTCTCACTTTCAACTTGAAGTTTGGCATTGCCGGTTTCCGGGGTCTGTATCGGCCCCGAGGAGGCTACGGCATCGAGCCGCAACAACACTAATAGGCAAGGATTCACTCATGGCATACATTCCATACTTACTCTATTTCCCAAGGACTGATTTTTCTTTTTCGTACTTTTCGTCCTATTTCTCAAAGTCGCTCCCTTGGATTGCCTTTGCCGGTATTGCAGCCGTACCGCTGTGGATAACCATTCGGAAATTACAGAAAGCGCTTAACAATCAGTGCAAAGAGAGCGGCGTGGCGATGTCGCCGACGTCAATGCTCAGATGACGATCTGGGCTGTCGCAGCAGGACCAGTGATCGTCCTTGCAGTGGATAGGCGCTGCCACGAGCATAGCGCTTGATGCCTGATTGTACCGACTGAAAACTCGTGTCCACGACAAGTTGCCAGCGTACATGTGTACGAAAGCCCGGCAGCGTGAAGAGGATCTTGTCAGGAGACGCATTCAGCATGATCAGGAAATCGTCGTCACCGACGGGACTTCCCCGCCGGTCGACCTCGCCGATAGCGTCGCCGGCGAGATACATGCCGAGACAGCCGGCGAAACCCAGATTCCACTCGTCGTCGCCCATCTCCAGTCCGTCGGGGTTCAGCCACAGGATATTCTTGATTTTTCCGCGTAGCCGCTGTTCCTGGAAAAAGCTGCGTCTGCGGAAAACGGGGTGCGCCTTGCGCAAGGCGATCATGTTCTGGACGAACGCAAGCAGTTCCGCATCGTCCGGTTTCAGTTTCCAGTTGAGCCAACTGATCTCGTTATCCTGGCAATAGGCATTGTTGTTGCCCAGCTGGTTGCGTCCCATCTCGTCGCCGTACAGCAACATCGGCACGCCCTGGGAAAGAAATAAGGTGGCCATGAAGTTGCGCTTCTGCCGGGCACGCAGGGCGAGGATTTCGACATTTTCGGTCGCGCCCTCGATGCCGCAGTTCCAGGACAGGTTATTGTCGTTTCCATCCCGGTTCATCTCGCCATTGGTCACGTTGTGCTTGTGCTCAAAGCTGACCAGATCGTGCAGGGTGAAGCCGTCATGGGCGGTAATGAAATTGATGCTGGCATAAGGACGGCGGCCATTGTGCGCATACAGGTCGCTCGATCCGGTGAGGCGATAGGCCAGATCGCCGATCAGCCCGCCCTCGCCTTTCCAGTAGGCGCGTACCGCATCGCGGTACTTGGCGTTCCACTCGGTCCAGCCGACCGGAAAATTGCCCACCTGATAGCCGCCCTCGCCCAGATCCCAAGGCTCGGCGATAAGCTTCACCCGAGACAGCACCGGGTCCTGGTGGATGATGTCGAAAAAGGCGCCGAGCCGGTCCACGTCATGCAGTTCCCGCGCCAGCGCCGCCGCCAGATCGAAACGAAAGCCGTCCACATGCATTTCCAGCACCCAGTAACGCAGGCTGTCCATGATCAGTTGCAGCACGCGCGGGTGCATCATGTTCAAGGTATTGCCGGTGCCGGTGTAATCCATGTAGAAGCGCCGGTTGTCTTGTGTCAGGCGGTAATAGGCGGCGTTATCGATTCCGCGCAAGCTCAGTGTCGGCCCGAGATGGTTGCCTTCGGCGGTGTGGTTGTACACCACGTCGAGAATGACCTCAAGGCCCGCCCGGTGCAGTGTCTTGACCATGGTTTTGAATTCACGTTCCGGGTCGTCGGTCGCCGCAAAGCGCCGCTCCGGCGCGAAAAAACCGATCGAGTTGTAACCCCAGTAATTGCGCAATCCAAGCTGCAGCAGATGGGAGTCGTCCACAAAACAGTGAACCGGCATCAATTCCACGGCCGTCACCCCCAGGCGCTTCAGATGTGCAATCGCAGGAGCGCTGGCCAGGCCGGAGTAGGTTCCGCGAATGGCCGGGGGAAGATCCGGATGAAGCGCGGTAAAGCCCTTGACGTGCAACTCGTAAATGATGAGGTCGTTCCAGGCCGTGTCCGGAGGCCGGTCGTCCTCCCAGTCGAAAGACGGATCGATCACTTGGCATTTCGGCATGGCCAGGGCGTTGTCACGCCAGTCGAAAGACAGGTCTTCATGCTTGGCTCCGATCTTGTAACCGAAGTTGGCGTCACTCCAGCGAAGCCTGCCCGCCACCGCCTTGGCATAAGGGTCCAGCAGCAGCTTGTTGGGATTGAAACGGTGTCCCTGCAGCGGTTGGTAGGGCCCAAAAACCCGGTAGCCATACAAGAGACCAGGCTTCGCGCCGGGCAGATAGCAGTGCCACACCTGGTCGGTTTGTTCGCGCATCTCGATACGATCGGTCTCGTGCCGACCACGCGCATCAAACAGGCATATCTCCACTTTTTCCGCGTGCTCTGAAAAAAGGGCAAAGTTCACCCCCTCGCCGTCCCAGGTCGCACCCAGGGGATACGGTTTCCCCGGTCGTACGACGGTCGCCTGTCTGGCCATTTCATGCTCCTTGTTTTGTGCGGCTTTAGTGCGGCGCCTCGTAGGCAAGAACGATCCCCGACAGCGGGGGAAGTGTCAGCAAGAGCGAATGAGAGCGGTTCATCCATGGCAACTCTTCAGCCTGAAGCGGCACAGGACCATTTCCGACGTTGCTCCCGCCGTAGATTTCCGAGTCAGAGTTGAACACTTCGCGATAGCCTCCAGGCAAGGGAACGCCGATCCGGTACTCGTGGCGCGTCACCGGGGTGAGGTTGATCACCACCACCATCAACTCATCGTCCAGACCCTTGCGCAGAAAGCTGATCACCGATTGCTGGGCATCGTGGCAATCGATCCACTCGAAACCCGTCCAGTCGAATTCGTGGCGGTGCAGCGCCGGGCTTGCCAGGTAGAGATGATTCAGATCCCGTACCAGGCGTTGTATGCCCTGA
>JANNNT010000230.1:0-1735 GCA_031398685.1 Rhodocyclaceae bacterium
CAGGATGCCGCGATAGGGCGCGACCATGCGCTCGCGGTAGTCGCGTGCCGAAACCTCGGGGTCGATGTTCAGCGCGAACAGGCCGGAAACACCGGAAACTGGAACAGGACGACTGCCCACCGCGGTTTTGAGCACTTCATCCAGATTCGAGGCCGGGTCGGTACTGACGATCAACACCCGCTTGCCCGCCTCGGCCAGCGCGTGGCCGGTGGCGCAGTAGAGCGACGTTTTGCCGACGCCGCCCTTGCCAGTGAAAAACAGGTAGCGGGTGTTGTCCTCCGGGAGCGGCATCAGCAGCATCCGGATTTTGGATTGCAGCACGTGCCGCCAATCTTGATGTGCGGCTTGTCCTGACTCGCCAGTTTGAGGCCAAGCTTTTGCGCCAGTTGAGCGCGCGACAGGTGTGCGCCGGCGGCGACAATGTGCCCATCAACCGCAATGATCGGCAGGCGATCCATCCCGGCTTCCATTTCCTTGAGCACCGCCGGGTTGGCCGCGAATACTTGCGGCTCGTGTCCCAGGTTGTAGCGCTTTACTTCAACGCCTTGCTCGCTCACCCAGAGCAGATCGGCGGCGAACTTACCAGAACTGGATCGACACCGACACCGCAGACACCGGTGGAGCAACGCACGGCGGGGTCAAAGACTTCCAGCTTTTTCATTTCGCTTTCCTTGAAAGAATGGATATTGAGCGCCTTGCGCAGACAGGGACAGGACTGTGGGCACAGATGGCTGAATTCGGGAAGAGACAATAGGGCGGGCGGAACGCGGGTGCGCTCGACCGGTGTATAGCCGAGGCGCTCAAAAAAGCGCGTAGCGCCGGCGTCGTTGGCCAGCAGATACAAGGCCGAGAACTCGTTCCGGTTCGATGCGGCTTCGGTTGCCTCCACCAGTCGGCCGGCCAGACCCTTGCCCCGGAAATGCGGTGCGACCGCCACCGAACGCAGCAAGCCCTGGGAGCCGGCCACCTCCAGACCCGCCACGCCGACCAGTTGCCCATCCGATTCGAGCACGTGAAAGTGGGCCAGACTGGCCTCACTCAAATCGCTCGACGGCAAGCCGCACGCTGTTAGCAGCGTGATGACGGCTGGAAGATCGCTGCCCTGTGCCGCGCGGAGTTCGGTACTAGGCGCGTTCATACCAGCCCTTGCTGGCGTTCACCACCTTGACCACCAGCAGCATCACCGGGACTTCGATCAGCACGCCGACGACGGTCGCCAGCGCCGCCCCGGACTCGAAGCCGAACAGGCTGATGGCGGCAGCAACGGCCAGTTCGAAGAAATTGGAGGCGCCGATCAGCGCTGACGGGCAGGCCACCGAATGTTTTTCGCCCACCTTCCTGTTAAGCCAGTAAGCCAGCCCCGCGTTGAAGAACACTTGAATCAGAATCGGCACGGCAATCAGCGCGATGATCAGCGGCTGATCGATGATCGCCTTGCCCTGGAAGGCGAAGAGCAGAATCAGCGTGGCCAGCAAGGCCGAGATCGACCACGGGCCGATTTTTTCCATGGCCGCATCGAAAGCCGCCTGCCCGCCCTTGAGCAGGTGCTTGCGCAAGAGCTGGGCGAGGATGACCGGGATGACGATATAGAGCACGACCGAGGTAAGCAGCGTGTCCCACGGCACGGTGATCGCCGAAATGCCGAGCAGGAAGGCGACCAGCGGCGCAAAGGCGAAGATCATGATCGTGTCGTTGAGCGCCACCTGCGAGAGCGTGAACAGCGGATCGCCGTTGG
>JANNNT010000316.1:0-1938 GCA_031398685.1 Rhodocyclaceae bacterium
TGCGGCGCCGCCAATCCCGTAGCCGCCGAGGGCTGCGGCGATGTTGGTGCCGGAATTGCTGAAGCTGCTACCACCGCGTACGGCGGCCAGTTCTTCGCGGTCCAGTTCTTTGGTCACGGACAGATCGTTGATCATCAGAGTCGATTGCATGGTAATTCTCCTAAAGTGTGGTTGGGTTAATGAGCCAATTGGTTGTGCTCGATAGGGATAAAGCATAGGCTGTGCCAGCTCGCACCGGAGCCGCGACGAATGATCGCAAGGCATTGAATAACAAGACATAGCTTGCTACGTTCCAGCCATTCCCCGGTGCGCCCTGAAGCGGCCGACGGGAAAAGTGTTGGGTTCGGGAAAACAGTTTTCATGGCCACTGTTGGCGAAACGGAAACACATCAGCGGCCAAACTTGAAAGCTCCGGGGGGTGCCGGGGTGCATGTGCGAGAGTTTCCCGTCAAGCGCGAGGTAGGCAAAACCGTGAACGATGGCCCACGTTGCAAGAAGGACGGCGCGGGATGGATTGTCCAACGTCTGATCAGGAGGGATGGGGCTCTGGGTCATGCCGATCGGCGAGACTCGAGCGTTGAATCCACCTTAATTTCACCCCCGACGCAAAACGCCGCGTATCACCCGAACTTCAGTTTCATGGCAAGAACAGTACCTGCCAGTATCAGCGTGACGAAGTTAGACAGAATCATCGGCCAGGAATGAATGAAAACTCCGTAGATCAGCCAGAGGGCGACCCCCAATGAGAGCAGGAGATACATACCAAGCGAGACATCTTTAGCAGATCGCGTTTGCCAGACTTTAAAAACCTGCGGTAAAAAAGAAACGGTCGTGAGGATGGCAGCAACAAACCCGATTGTATTGGTATTCATGAGGCATCCGTTGCCAGTAAAACCATAGTCAAAAAAATCCCGCACCAGTGAGGCGCGGGATTAAAGATTCCATCTTTGCGATGGATCAGGGAGGGTCAAACGTTGTCAGCGGGGGGGCGCTGAAGCAACAGTTGCATTCTCGGGCTTTGCGCCGCGGGTGTCTGTTGCTCTAGTTCAGCGCTTGCGTAACCGTGTGTATGGCTCGCCACAAGGCGCGGCATCCGGGCGGTGTTTCGCTTGCGCGCCAGTAGCGTCGTTTGTTGCTCGCGTGAATGGCGCGAGTCTTGTGGTCCGCGGCAACTGCCAGACGCGGCGCATTTTGCACGCGATGGGTCAAGAGAGGCGCGAGTTCAGTTCGTCGATGACACCCGCCCAGTCAGCGTCCTCGATGATTTCCTCCTTAAGGAAAGTCCGCTGTGCCATCGTCCAGAACGGTGCGCGGTAAAGAGGGGTGCCGTTGCCTATGGGGCGGTGGGCAGTGATGAAGTCCTCGACGATTGCCGGGTCGTCCGGAAGTCCGAGCTGGGCAAACAGGTTGCTCATGGTGTGTGGGCTGGTATCCATGGGAACTCCTTTTCTGGGCTATAGCGTCGGATGCTTGGTCGTTTTTTGATTGAACCAGGCCGGAAGAGTTCCGTCGGTCGTACGGCAGATTCTGGAAAGGCGGTCAGTGCCGCACCCGATATCCATGTCTCCCATGTCTCGCGCCGTTTCGCTGCAACCGTTGCAACAGCGATTATTATTGCCATTGGCGCGTCGCTCATGGTTGAATCGGGTTGCCGCGAGCGCGGTAAGCCAGCAGCAGCGGCTTCTCAATAATTTTTTAGTCAGGAGAAAAAATGAGTGATCTACACTCTCGTTTCGAGGATTCCGTGGCCCGTTCCAAGACATTGAACGAACGTCCGGACAACGCCACGTTGCTGAAACTCTATGCCTACTACAAGCAGGCCACTGAAGGTGAAATTGAAGGGAAACGTCCCGGATTTACGGACATGGCCGGCCGGGCCAAGTACGATGCCTGGGCTTCAATTAAGGGAACAACACGCGATGAGGCGATGACTCAGTA
>JANNNT010000386.1:0-20760 GCA_031398685.1 Rhodocyclaceae bacterium
GCTTCTATTACTGAGTTCCCATTCCTCGGATTTCGGTGGGCGTTCATGCGTCGGCAACTTGGCAATTTCGACGGCGCCGTTCATGGTTTGCAGCAGTTCGGGATAGTACCTGAGCAAGGTCGTCGGGAACTTGTCGCCAAACCACAGAGCGATTTTTTCACCGATGCCCCCCTTGCCGGCGCCGCGCACGCCCATCTTGCTGAGCCAGACCGCTTCGACTTTGCCCTCGCGAATGTTGTCGAAGAGATGATGGAAACCGGCCCGTTCGCCGCGCACCACCGCGAGCCAGCCCGATTCCTTCGTTTCCCGCTCCAGCATCACTTGCACGTCTTGCAGGGTTTTTTCCGATGCCTGGCCCTGCGCCAGCACGCGCTCCAGGGAGATTATGGCGATCTGCTGCATGGCGATCCGAATCAGGTAGGTCATCAAGAACACGTCGCCGTCGAACGCCCGGCTCGCGTTCAGGATCGCCTGGCACGACTCGACTGCCCTGTCGTACTCCTCGTCATGGGCCAGCAGCATGGCGTCGTGTTGCAGCCATTCCGCGTGGCCGCGCGCTTCTTGATGATCGGCAATCGGCGTGCTCAAGTAGTCATCGGTGTAGGCGACCGGAAAACGCCCGCGCGGCATGTCCTTCAGCTTGCGCGCGTCCTCGAGCGGCTTGACGATCTTGGCCAGCTCGAAGCGAATGAGATCGCTCTGCTGCTTGTTGAGCTGGGCGGTCGGCGTCAGCTTCTCGAAGATCTCCTCATACTTCGGCGCCGCGCTGACGTGAAAACGCCCCGCCTTGCGCCGCGTCGCGATCATGTGCAGCGCCGAGTTCTCGGCATCGGGAATCGCCGGCCGATCCGCCTCGAGTTCCATGAGCCGCCAGCGCGGCGTGTCGCGCGCCGCTTCCGCCTCGGCGTCGGCCCAGGCGTGGCGCGCCACATAGGACGAATAGAGGTAAAGCAGCAGCGGCGCCAGGATCGCCAGCGCCACCACGATCAGCACGATGCGCCCCCAGCGACGCGGCCGGGGCGGCGGCACGGCGATCGGCTTCGGCAGCGAGGCGGTGATGTGACTTGTTTCCATGTAAGTCATTCTCCCTCGGGAAGCGCGACCGGCGGCAGCGGCGGCTGGCGGCGCGACTCCACGTTCCACAGGCGGAAGCCGACATCCTTGCCTGTTTGGAATGGGTCGGTTTCCCGATCGATGTTGCCGTGATTGTCGATCCCATCGACGCCAAAAGAGTAGAGGACGATACCTTCCTTGGTCTTACGATAGCGGATCGGCTGACCGTCAAACGGATCGATAGGGATCGTGTCGAGCAGCTTTTTCTCGACGAGCACGCCAAGAGATGCGGGCCAAACCTTGTGCGTGAGCCGATAGCGTTCGCACGCCAGCGCGACGTAGGCGCAGCGCATGGTCGCCTGGCTGTAGCAATCGGTTTGCTGGACCTTCGCCAGTCGTGGCGACAGCAGGCGAATGACGGGATTTTTCGTTTCCGAGGTCGCCTTTTCCCATTCCGTGACTCTCGCCCCGCGTTCATGGATCGGCAGCTTGCTAATCTCGACGCAACGGTTCATGTGACGAAGGTGCTCGGGATAATACTTGAGCATGCTGAAAGGCAATGTCTCGATTAGCCAATCGTTGAACGAACCTTAGCGTTGTTCTTCCAACCTTCTTCGGCATCACGGTTCTGGTTTTTGGACTTATCCACCTGATTCCAGGCGATCCGGTGGAGGCCATGTCCGGTGAGCGTGGCATGGAACCAGCGCGCTACGAGCGCTTGATGGCTCAATATGGCCTGGATCGTCCGTTGCCGGTACAGTACGTCGATTATGTTTTCAACGCGGCGCAAGGCAACCTCGGTCAGTCGATCGTGACCCAGGAATCGGTACTCACGGAATTCCTTGATCGTTTTCCGGCAACCTTCGAACTCTCAACCTGCGCCATTCTGTTCGCGCTATGCCTCGGCATCCCGGCCGGCATCATTGCCGCCTTGAAGCGCAATTCGCCCGTTGATTACACGGTCATGAGCGTTTCGCTGGCCGGCTATTCGATGCCGATCTTCTGGTGGGCGCTGCTGCTGATCCTGTTTTTCTCGGTGCATCTCGGCTGGACGCCGGTTTCCGGGCGCATCGCCATCGAGTACGACCCGGCGCGTGTCACCGGCCTGATGCTCATCGATTCCTTGCTGAGCGGCGAGGAGGGCGCCTTCGCGTCCGCCGTGTCGCACCTGATCCTGCCGACCATCGCGCTCGGTACGATTCCGCTGGCTACGCTGGCGCGCATGACGCGATCGGCGATGCTTGAGGTGCTTGGCGAAGACTATGTGCGTGCCGCGCGCGCTCGTGGCCTGTCGCCGCTACGCGTGGTGGGCAAGCATGCACTGCGCAATGCGCTGATCCCGGTGGTTACCGTGATCGGCCTGCAGGTGGGCACGCTGCTCGCAGGTGCGATTCTCACCGAAACGATTTTCTCCTGGCCGGGCATCGGCAAATGGATGGTTGAAGCCATCCACCGCCGAGATTACCCGGTGGTGCAGGGCGGAATCCTGCTTTCCGCCACCCTGGTCATTTTTGTCAACCTGATTGTCGACGTGCTCTACGGCGTCATCAATCCGCGTATCCGCCATACCCGATGAATACCACCACATCCCCTTCTCACGTCGTAGAGAGCGAGGAATTCCTGCTCACTACCTCGCCCTCGCCGATGGCCGAACTGTGGCGAGATTTCCGCCGCAACAAAGGCGCGGTGCTTGGCTTGGCGCTGGTCCTGATATTTATCTTCCTCGCCATTTTCGCCAACCTCGTCGCGCCACACTCGCCGATCGAGCAGTACCGCGATGCCATTCTCACACCGCCGTCGTGGGAAGAAGGTGGCACCCTCAATTACCTGCTCGGAACCGACTCGGTCGGCCGCGACATGCTTTCGCGCCTGATCTTCGGCACTCGTTTGTCGCTGTCCATTGGCCTGATTTCGGTTTCGCTTTCGTTGTCCATCGGTATTGTGCTGGGGCTGATAGCGGCCTTTACCGGCGGCAAGGTCGAAACGGCGATCATGCGGCTGATGGACGTGCTGCTGGCGCTCCCCAGCCTGCTGCTCGCCGTCGCCGTGATCGCCATCCTCGGGCCGGGTCTGGCCAACGCGATGTATGCAATTGCGGTGGTGCGCCTGCCCGGCTTTGTGCGCCTGACCCGCGCAACGGCGATCTCCGAACTCTCCAAGGACTACGTGATTGCCTCGCGCATTGCCGGTGCCGGCATGCTGCGATTGATGTTCATCACCGTGTTGCCCAACTGTCTGGCACCCCTGATCGTGCAGGCGACGCTCGGTTTTTCGACCGCCATCCTCGACGCCGCCGCCCTGGGCTTTCTCGGTCTTGGCGCCCAGCCGCCGACGCCGGAATGGGGCTCGATGCTCGCCGGCGCACTGGAATTCATTCAGCGCGCCTGGTGGGTGGTCAGTCTTCCCGGCGTGGCTATCATGCTTGCCGTGCTCGCCTTCAACCTGATGGGTGACGGCTTGCGCGACGCTCTCGACCCAAAACTGAAACGCTGATCACCATGGCACTCCTCGAAATCAAGAATCTGAGCGTTCACTTTGGCGCTCCTGAAAGCCCGATGATTGCGGTCGACGGCCTGGATCTCACGGTCGAGCCCGGCGAAGTTCTCGGCATCGTCGGCGAATCCGGTTCCGGCAAGAGCGTGACCTCGCTGGCGCTGATGGGGCTGATCGACGCGCCGGGCCGCGTTTCGGCCGATGTGCTGAAATTCGACGGACGTGACCTGCTGCGCATGCCCATCCGCGAACGCCGCGCCATGCTTGGCCGCGATATCGCAATGATCTTCCAGGACCCGGGCACCACGCTGAACCCCTGTTTTACCGTTGAAGACCATCTCGTTGAAACGCTGGCCGTGCACGAAGGCGGTAGTCGCCGAGCCCTCCGTGCGCGTGCTCTCGAACTGCTCCAGCAAGTCGAAATTCCTGATCCGCTACGCCGCCTGGGGGCCTATCCGCACCAGCTCTCGGGCGGCATGAGTCAACGCGTGATGATCGCGCTGGCGATTGCCTGCAATCCGCGCCTGCTGATTGCCGATGAGCCGACGACCGCGCTTGACGTGACGGTGCAGGCTCAGGTGCTTGATCTGCTGCTGCGCCTGCATCGTGATCGCGGCATGGGATTGATGCTGATCACCCACGATCTGGGCGTGATTGCCGAAACCGCGCAACGCGTGGTTGTGATGTACGCCGGGCAGGTTATGGAAATCGGCACAGTGCCCGAAATTTTCATCAGCCCGCAGCATCCCTACACGGCGGCTTTGATGTCGGCGTTGCCGGAGAACAACGTCGGTCGCGAGCGCTTGCAGACGATTGCCGGCGTGGTGCCGGGTGCTTACGATCGTCCGCGCGGTTGCCTGCTTGCGCCGCGCTGCAAGTATGCCCAGAGTCGTTGCCAGACCGAGCGCCCGTCGCTGGACCACGCGGCTCACGGCGAAGTGCGCTGCTTCTTCCCGCTTGAAGCCAACGTCACGCAAGACCGCGCCGCCACCGCATCTGAATCGAATGTGTGACGCCATGACCAACACTCCCCAACTCCTACAGGTCGAAGCCCTGGCCAAGCACTACCCGGTGTCGACCGGCTTTCTCAAGCCCAAGGCGCTGGTTCGTGCGCTCGACGGGGTCAGTTTTCATCTGGATGCCGGTAAGACGCTTGCCGTCGTCGGCGAATCCGGTTGTGGCAAGACCACGCTGGCGCGCCAGATCACCATGATCGAAACCCCTACTGCGGGCCTCATGCGCCTTGACGGCACGGATATCGCCCGCGCCAGCCCGGAAACGCTCAAGCTGATGCGGCCGCAAGTGCAGATGGTTTTTCAGAACCCCTACGCCAGCCTCAATCCACGCAAGCGTGTTGGCACTATTCTCGAAGAGTCGTTGATCATTCATACGCGACTCTCTCCCGCCGAACGCAGTGAAAAAGCGCGTGCAATGATGGCACGCGTCGGCCTGCGCCCAGAGCACTACGCGCGCTATCCGCACATGTTCTCCGGCGGTCAGCGCCAGCGTATCGCGATTGCGCGCGCGCTGATGACCAACCCCAAACTGGTCGTCGCCGACGAACCGGTGTCGGCGCTCGACGTGTCGATCCAGGCGCAGGTGCTCAACCTGCTCATGGATCTGCAGCAGGAAACCGGCGTCGCCTTCGTTTTTGTATCGCATAACCTTGCCGTCGTCGAACACATCGCCGATGAAGTGATGGTCATGTATCTCGGTCGCGTCGTCGAACAAGGCCCGAAGCGCATGATCTTCGAAAGCCCGCGCCATCCCTACACGCGCGCGCTGCTCTCGGCGACACCGCGCGTCGATGTCATCCAGCGCAAGGTGCGCTTCATGGCCAAGGGCGAGCTGCCGTCTCCGCTCGATCCGCCTCCCGGCTGTGCCTTTCACCGTCGTTGCCCGCACTGCATCGACGTCTGCAAAATCGCGGCGCCTGAACTGCGACAGGTCGGTGATCACCTCACCGCCTGCCACCGAGCCGAGGAAATCTAGTGTTGTGATGCTTCCCGCAGCGCGCTGGGCACGAGGGTGCCGAAGACTGCCGACCACCTGAGCAGCCTGACCAGAGCCGTCTGCGACAAAACGATGGACGCCAGTACGGCAAGCAGCGGAATAAACGAAGCCGGCCAGTGCCGTCCGATTGAACGCCACAGCGACATCAGCGTAAACACGGCCAGGGGAACCAGCGTGAGCTAGAAAATCGCGCGGGCTTCACCGCTTTCGCGCATGGTCTTCCGTTGTTGCCAAAGTTCAAACAATAACCACGGCGTTGCCAGATAGACGAGCGAGGCCACGTAGATCATGGGGCTCTTCCACGAAAAACCGGCGGTTTCATTGCGATTCATGAAATTGAAAAAGGTGTTCACCCAGCAGTGACTGCTGTTCCACCACAGGCTATAGATTGGCGCCGGCAAAGCAGCGGCGGGGAGCAGCGCAAATCTCGCTTAGCGCCCGGCATCACGTCGGACGAAGAGTCCTTGCGCCAACATGGCCAGGCCGAGCAGTGCGGCGAAATACTTGCCAAGGAAAGCCAACCCGAGCAGCGCTCCGGCAAGGGCATGCCAGAACAGCGCGCGACTGGATTTCGGAGTGCTTCGTAACGTCGCTACCTAGGCGAAAGGCGACAGGCGCCAGCAGCCAGAGCCAGGACAGGCGTATCGGAGTCAGGCTGCCCTGGTTGTCGCGCACCCTGTAACGCCAAGGGAGCCACTGCGGCCGGCAATCTCGCGGTGGAGGACCATGTGGCGTCCGTCCTCCGTGTCCACGAGCATAACGAGAAGAGTGGCCATTCGAGTTCCGGTAGCGAGGGGTGAAGCGCTTTATCCTCGTTTAAGCCGTTCGAGCTGCGGCTTGAGTTTTTCGACTGTCGCTTCAAAGTCGGCCAGCCGCTTTTTCTCCTGGTCGACGACTTGCGCCGGGGCGCGAGCGACAAAGCTTTCATTGGCGAGCTTGGCGTTGGCCTTGACGATCTCGCCTTCAATGCGGGCGATTTCCTTGGCCAGCCGCTCGGTTTCGGCGGCGATGTCGATTTCGATCCTGAACATCAGGCGCGTTTCGCCGACCACGGCGGTTGGCGAGTTGACGTCGTCCGGAAGGGTATCGACGATTTGCATGTCGGAGAGCTTGGCCAGTGCCTTGAGGTAAGGCGCAAAGCCGGCCAGCGCTTCGGCATTGCCGCTGGCGATCAGCGGCACTTTCTGCGCCGGCGAAAGGTTCATCTCGCCACGCAAGTTGCGGCAGGCGTAGGCCAGATCCTTGAGTTGCTGAACCCTGGCTTCGCTGATTTCGTCTATTTTTTCCGGCTGCGCTTTCGGATAGGCGGCGAGCATGATCGACTCGTGAGTCTTCTTCCCGGCGAGGGGCGCGACGGCCTGCCAAAGCTCTTCAGTAATGAATGGAACCAGCGGGTGCGCCAGGCGCAGAACGGTTTCCAGCACGCGTATCAGCGTGCGGCGCGTGGCGCGGGCCTGTTCCGGGCTGCCGGATTGCATCTGCACTTTGGCCAGTTCGAGATACCAGTCGCAGAATTCGTCCCACACGAATTCGTAAATGGCGCGGGCGAGCAGGTCGAAACGGTATTCGGCGAAATGCTGCGTGACTTCGGCTTCGGTGCGTTGCAGCTTGCTGACGATCCAGCGGTCGGCGAACGAGAAGTCGAGTACGCTTGAACAGGCTTCCGGCGTGCAGGCGTCAATGCCGCAGTCCTGGCCTTCGGTGTTCATCAGCACGAAGCGTGTCGCGTTCCACAGTTTGTTGCAGAAGTTACGGTAGCCCTCGCAACGGTGCAGGTCGAACTTGATGTCGCGGCCGGGGCTGGCCAGCGAGAGGAAGGTGAAGCGCAGGGCGTCGGTGCCAAAGGCCTGAATACCCTCCGGGAATTCCTTGCGCGTGCGTTTTTCGATCTGCTCGGCCTGTTTCGGGTTCATCAGGCCGGTGGTGCGTTTTTTTACCAGTGATTCCAGGTCGATGCCGTCGATCAGGTCGATCGGGTCGAGCACGTTGCCCTTGGATTTGCTCATCTTCTGGCCTTCCGCGTCGCGGATCAGGCCATGCACGTAGACGTGCTTGAACGGAATCTTGCCGGTGATGTGCTTGGTCATCATGACCATGCGCGCGACCCAGAAGAAGATGATGTCGAAACCGGTAACGAGCACCGTCGACGGCAGGTAGAGGTCGAGTGCATCGTTGGACTTGGCGGGCCAGTCCGGGGTCCAGTCGAGCGTCGAAAAAGGCCACAGGGCGCTGGAATACCAGGTGTCGAGCACGTCCGGGTCGCGCGTCAGCGCGCCGGTGTAACCTGCTGTTACCGCCTGCTCCCTGGCTTCCGCTTCATCGTGGGCAACGAAGATTTCGCCGTTGTCGCCGTACCACGCCGGAATCTGGTGACCCCACCACAGTTGGCGTGAAATGCACCAGTCCTGGATGTTGTTCAGCCACTGGTTGTAGGTGTTGACCCAGTTCTCGGGAACGAACTTGATTTCGCCTGAGGTGACGCATTCAAGGGCCTTGCCGACGATGCTAGTGCCGTCGGTCCCCGGCTTGCTCATGGCAACAAACCACTGGTCGGTGAGCATCGGTTCGATGGCAATCCCGGTGCGGTCGCCGCGCGGCACCTTGAGCTTGTGCTTGTCGGTCTTCTCCAGAACGCCAAGGGCCTCGAGGTCGGCCACAACGGCCTTGCGCGCATCGAAACGATCCATGCCGCGATACTTTTGCGGAGCGTTGTCGTTGATCTTGGCGTCGAGCGTGAGGATGGAAATGATCGGCAGTTTATGGCGCTGGCCGACAGCATAGTCGTTGAAGTCGTGTGCCGGTGTGACCTTGACGCAGCCGGTGCCGAAATCGAGGTCGACATAGGCGTCGGCAATGATCGGAATTTCGCGCTCGGTCAGCGGCAGTTTCACCATCTTGCCAAGCAGGTGCTTGTAACGCTCATCCTCCGGGTGCACCATCACCGCGGTATCGCCGAGCATCGTTTCCGGGCGCGTGGTGGCTACGGTCAGCGATCCGCTGCCATCTGCCAGCGGGTAGCGGATATGCCACATGAAACCGTCTTCTTCTTCGCTCACCACTTCGAGGTCGGAAACGGCGGTGTGCAGCACCGGGTCCCAATTGACGAGGCGCTTGCCGCGATAGATCAGGCCTTCCTTGTGCAGGCGGACAAAGGTCTCGGTGACGATCTTCGAGAGGCCGGCATCCATCGTGAAGCGCTCGCGCGTCCAGTCCGGCGAGGTGCCAAGGCGGCGCATCTGACGGGTGATGGTGTTGCCGGAATACTCTTTCCACTCCCAGACTTTTTCGAGGAACTTCTCGCGACCGAGGTCGTGGCGCGAAATGCCCTGTGCGTCGAGTTGCCGTTCGACGACGATCTGCGTGGCGATGCCCGCGTGGTCGGTGCCCGGCTGCCACAGCGTGTTGTCGCCGCGCATGCGATGGTAGCGCGTGAGCGCATCCATGATCGCCTGGTTGAAGCCGTGACCCATGTGTAGCGTGCCGGTAACGTTGGGCGGCGGCAGCAGGATGCAGAAGGCATTCGGGTTGGCAGTGTCGAGGCCGGCATCGAAGTAGCCTTTGGCCTCCCAGTCGGGGTACCAGCGTCGCTCGATATCAGCGGGCTCAAAGCTTTTGGCGAGTTCCATAGGGTGCGGGATATGCGGATGAGGAAAACCGGCGATTATACCGGATAGCACAGGTCAGCCGGACGGGCGCGCTCCTGTTGCCAGGCCTATTTGTCGGTGCCGGGTTCGTCGAGCGGAAGGCTCAGTTGCTTGCGCCGGGCAATGAAATCGCGCAGCGCCGTTTCCATGGTCGAGCTGATCCCGGCACGCAGTTCCTCGCCCGCGTTGAGCAGAACCGCTTCGAGCAGGGTTGGCAATTCGTAGGTCAGTTGCAGTCCGAACGCGTGGGCAATTTCTTGCGCCAGAAGTATTACCTGAGTATCGTTGAAGGGGTCTGTTTTGTCTGCGGAGATGGCGGCTTCCACGGACACGATTTCGGTCAGCACGGGCAGGCCGTCATCTTCGATTGTCGTCAGCGGTGGGGGGGCAGGTGCTGTTTTGCTGAACGAAGTGGCAACAAAGCTCCGACGACGACGCATCAGCGTGTCGGCGCGTTCGACAACATCGGAAGTATCGGCCATCAATGTTTCTCCGCGAGGTCGAAAAACTTGATTTCGTAGCCTCGATCCTTGTAGAACTTTACACGCTCGCGACCGGCCAACCGGTCATCCTCGTGTTGTCCAACGACTTCGATGACACTGGTGAAGCGCGAAAACCCCGGTGGAATTTCAGCAGAAAGATTGAACAGGCGCTCATTCTGCGGCAGCGTTTCCAGCGTGCTGGTGATCAGAATCGGTGTCTCGGCGGCGAGGGGGGAGGTGCTGTGCACGTGCGGGACAAAGCCCGTGGGCGGATGCATCCACAGGTGGCGGTCAAGCACGCTGGCGACTTCGGCATCCGGGGCATAAACGAGCAAGGCTTTTTTCTGGGCAAAGGCTTTGCTGATCAACGCCGCCGTGGCGCTGATCCGGTCGGCTGCGTTGTGGTAGAAGAAAATCTGGGTCAATTGAGTTTCCCGGCGCGTTTGAGCATGTAGTGCGTGAGCAGTGGAACGGGGCGCCCGGTGGCGCCCTTGTCCGCTCCCGATTTCCAGGCCGTTCCGGCAATGTCAAGGTGCGCCCACTCAAACTTTTTGGTGAAACGCGAAAGGAAGCAGGCGGCAGAAACACTTCCCGCCGCGCGTCCTCCGATGTTGGCCATGTCCGCAAAGTTGCTTTTCAGGAGATCCTGATAATCGTCCCACAGCGGCATCTGCCAGGCGCGGTCGTGCGCTTCGTCGCCAGCGTGTAAAAGTTCGTGAGCCAGTTTGTCATCGTTGGCAAAAAGCCCGGTGGCGACATGGCCGAGAGCAATTACGCAGGCGCCAGTCAGCGTTGCGACGTCAATCACCGTTTCCGGCTCAAAGCGTTCGGCGTAGGTCAGTGCATCGCAGAGGATAAGGCGGCCTTCGGCGTCGGTATTAAGTATTTCAATGGTCTGGCCGGACATCGATGAGACGATGTCGCCGGGTTTGCTGGCCGAGCCACCGGGCATGTTTTCCGAGGTGGGAACGATCACTGTGAGATTGAGCGGCAGCCTCATTTGCGCTACGGCCTTGAGGGTACCGAGCACGCTGGCGGCGCCGCACATATCGAACTTCATCTCATCCATCTCAAGGCCGGGTTTCAGCGAGATGCCACCAGAATCGAAGGTGATGCCCTTGCCGACCAGCACCAGCGGCTTTTCTCCTTCTTTACCGCCCTTGTACTGTAGAACAATGAGTTTGGGCGGTTGGTGCGAACCTTTGGCTACCGAGAGCAGCGAGTGCATGCCGAGCAATTCCATATCGGCGCGCTCAAGGATCTGGCAGTCGATGGCCTGTTCATGGGCGATCTGTAGTGCCGTTTCAGCCAGATAGCCAGGGGTGCACACGTTGCCGGGCAGATTACCGAGATCCCTTGCCAGGGCTACGCCAGCGGCAATGGCCAGTCCCTGTTCCAGAGCCTCTTCAGCCGGCGCCATTTCATTGCGGCGGTCAATGGCAAAGTTCAATTTACGTAAAGGGCGGCGAACTTCGTTTTTTTTGCTCTTGAACTGGTCGAAGCGATAAACGGTTTCCTGGGCGATGATCGCCGCCTGCCGGACGCGCCAGGATAAAGAACGCTTCTTGACGGCGATTTCGGTCAGAAAGAGGGTGCCGTCCGGGGCGCCTGTTTCGTTGAGCGCCTTGACCGCGCTGCGAATTGCAGCACAGTATTCCTTCTCGCGAAATTCCTTTTCCTTCCCCAGTCCGACCAGCAACACACGGCCGCACAGGGTGGATGGAACGTCGTGCAAAAGTAATGTCGAGCCGGCTTTACCTTCCATGTCGCCACGGCGAACGATCTCGGAAAGATAGTGGTTCGCCGCGTTGTCGATCAACTCGGCTGGAAGCGTCAGTTTACGGGGTTCGAATACCCCCACGACGACGCAGGCGCTGCGTTGCTTCTCCGGGTTTCCGGTTTTTATGCTAAATTCCACGGGCTACTCCTCAAACAAAACCGTTTCGTCTCAATAGTCGATTATCACTGTAGTTTTTCGTTAAAGTCAAAAAATGATCTTCCAGCGTGCCGCCCGGCGCGAGTTTACCCAATCGGCAGCCGGCGTTTTTGTTGCGCTTTTCGCCATCCTGCTGACAACCCAACTGATCCGCCTTCTGGGTGAAGCGGCACAAGGCTCGATTGCACCGGAATCGGTTATCGCGCTGCTTGGGTTTGCCGCACTGAATTACATTCCAGCCTTGCTGTCTTTGGCTTTGTTCATAGCCATATTGCTGGCGATGTCACGCAGTTATCGCGATTCGGAGATGGTGGTCTGGTTCTCGTCCGGGTTGTCCCTTGCCGCGTGGATACGTCCGGTGTTGACCTTTGCCTTGCCGCTGGTGTTCGCGATTGCCGGGCTGTCCTTATTCGTTTCTCCCTGGGCGCTTTCGCAGAGTGCCGAGTACCGGGGCAATCTCGATACGCGCAAGGATGCCGGGCAGGCTTCCCCCGGTGCATTCCAGGAGTCGTCTTCAGGGGACCTGGTTGTATTCGTTGAGGCGGTTGCCGACGATGAGAGCCATGTAAAAAACGTCTTTGTAAGTTCGGTTCAGAACCAGCGCCTGGGCGTGACGATGGCCGCGACTGGCCATCAGGAGATTGCCGAGAATGGTGATCGTTTCATGGTTCTGGAAAATGGTCGCCGTTACGAGATTACGCCGGGCACGCCTGAGTTTCGTATTCTTGAGTATGCGCGTTATGCCATAAGGCTGGAAACAAAGGAAGCGCGCGGCATCGAGTGGACACCGAAAAATATGCCGTTGCCGGAGCTGATCAAGATGAATTTGCCAGTCCACCGTGCTGAGCTTCTTTGGCGTCTCAGCGTACCCATTTCGGCCATCGTCCTGGCGCTGTTGGCGATTCCGCTTTCATTTGTGAATCCGCGTGCGGGTCGTTCAGCAAACATGCTTTTGGCACTTTTTACCTATGTGTTGTATAACAATTTACTGACCATCAGTCAGGCGTGGGTGGCTAACGGACGACTCTCCTTTGTTGTGGGCATGGTGACTGTCCATTTGTTCATGTTGTGTTTGCTGCCGGTTCTTTTTTATCGCCGGATTGCAGTGCTCTCTTTTGTGCGGTTTTTCCGATGAAAATCTATCGCCGTTATCTGGCGCGTGAGGTGTCTGGCGCGATACTGCTGGTGCTTGCCGGATTTCTGGCCTTGTTTGGTTTCTTCGACATGATTGCCGAGGTCAAGAACGTCGGCGAGGGGGGGTATCAGTTACATCATGCCGTTGCTTTCGTAGCCCTGCGTATGCCGGGGCGGATTTATGAGCTGATGCCGATCGCTGTTCTCATCGGGACGCTCTATGCTCTTTCGACACTGGCCAGGCATTCGGAAATTACCGTCTTGCGCTCATCGGGAATGTCGACCATTCGCCTCCTGTCCGGGTTATTCCAGGTGGCAGCACTTATTGCCCTGCTTACTTTTTTGATCGGGGAGTTCGTTGCTCCCCCTTCCGAGCGGGCCGCCCAGCAGTTGCGTCTCAAGGCGCGTGGCAAAATGGTCGGGCAGGATATGCGCAGTGGTTTATGGGTCAAGGATGACCGCAGTTTCATCAATGTTCAGGTCGTCCTGCCGGACACGCGTTTGAGAGGGGTCCGTATCTATGATTTCGACGATAACGCAAAGCTGCGTTCAGTCACTGAAGCCACTGAGGGGGAGTATCTTCCTCCCGCCAAATGGCGCTTGAATGGCGTTGTTCAGACCATCCTGCACGGTGAGCGAGCCGAGGTCGTCAAAATGCCCGATATGGAGTGGCGTTCAGCGCTCAATCCGGACATCCTCGCTGTTTTGATGGTTGCACCCGAACGGATGTCCATGACTCATCTGTCTGCTTATACTCGACACTTGGCTGAAAACAGTCAAAAGACGCAGCGTTACGATATTGCCTTGTGGAAGAAGGTGGTGTACCCGTTGGCCGCGCTGGTCATGGTCGCCTTGGCCTTGCCTTTTGGTTATACCCATAACCGGGTGAGCGGCGTCAGCCTGAAAATATTCTCCGGGGTGATGATCGGCGTGTTTTTCCACATGCTCAATGGCCTGTTTTCCAACCTCGGAGCAATCAACAGCTGGTCGCCTGTCCTCAGCGCAATCGCGCCTTCAGCGCTATTCATGCTGGCTGCGGTTGTGATGATCTGGTTGGTTGAGCGGCGCTGAACGGAAGTTCAGCGCACTTCGATAAGACGGGTGCCGGCGAGGCGGTCGTGCAGGAATTGCCTGTCGTGGTCAATCAGCGCCCAGAGTATGCCGATGCCACAAAGGATGAAACTCGGCCAGCACAGCAGATAACGTAACAGGGCTTGCGCTGGTCGGACAGGATGTCCGGAACGCGTCACCAGTCGGATACGCCAGGTTTTCATAGCCAGCGTTTGACCGCCATTGCTCCAGAACCACACGGAGTAAACGAGCAGAACAAGAAACAGGTGCACCCACAAAACCAGTGTTACGGCGAGTCGATGCGCAAACGCTCCGATCAGTACGTGCGGGAGAAGCAGCGTCACTGCCAGCACGCCAGACAACAAAAGCATGTCGTAGCACATGCCAGCCAACCGGCGCAGGATTCCTGGGCGGACGAAACTGTCGGGCACGGACATCAGGATCAGGGTTTGGGCGCTGCGTCTGCTGTTGTCGATGTGGGCGCAGAAAGGGCAGCTTCCTCTGCTGTCTTGCCGGGAGGTGGTGCAAGCGAGGTAGAGCTGGGGGAGGCAGGTGTTTGTCGCAACGGGCTTGCAACCGGAAAACCGGGTTTTGGAGCGACCTTGATTGCCGCTTGCTTCAGTCTTTCTTTCTCGTCTTCAGGCAGGTTGGAATACTCTTCCCATTTTTGTTTGAGTGCCTGTTTTTTATCTGATGGGAGCTGGTTTACCGTTTTGAAGTTTTCTCGCGCCAGTTGGCGCTGTTCTGGCGTCAGTTTTCCCCATTTTTGCATCCGGCTCTGAATGCGCCGTTGTTCTTCCGGAGCCATCGCAGAAAAACGCTCGAAAATACTGAGCCAATTTTTCTGGCGGTAGTTCTCCATCGAATCCCAGTCGTCGCTTAGCGGTGCGAGGATGATTTTCTGCTGTACTGTCAGTTCGCTCCACATCGGCTGTGGTGCCGTTACAATCAGCGACGGGCTGGACGTTGCTGCCCAACCCGTGGCGGTCAGAAAAGTGCTGAGAATTATTGCGACGAGGTGCTTCTTAACCATGCATCGAAGCCCATGTCAGTGAATGCGCCAATCGGCAGCTCATCGGTAAGCAGTGCGCTATCTATAGCGCTTTGCTCGGTGATGCGTTGATCAGCCATCCAGAATGAGGAAAAGACGACGCACAGGAGCAATACGAGCGAGGCTGCGATCTGCTTGAAACGCAGATTGTCAAAGTAATGCTGAACGAAACTGCCCGCCGTGGCAAGAAACGACTGATTCACGGTCTGTTTCTGGTAGGCCAGCGCTTTGTCTCTGGCCGCAACGAGTCGACTGGCCGTCTCGGGGCGCAGTTTGTGCAAACCGAGGTTCAGGTGTTGCCTGACCTTGTAGGCAAAATCAAGTTCGTTCATAGGGTGATTCCTTTTGCTTTCAATGCCGCCGCCAGCGTGTGTGTAGCACGCGAGCAGTGTGTTTTTACGCTGCCTTCTGAGCAACCCATCGCAGATGCGGTCTCTGCAACGTCCATGTCCTCCCAATAACGCATGAGAAAGGCTTCGCGTTGACGTGTCGGAAGCAATTTTACCTCTTTTTCAATAATTACAAGTACTTGAGATTGCTCCAGCTGCCCGTCCGGGGTGTTAGGCGTGTACGACCCCGATTCAACCTCCAGAGTTTCCAGGGGGTCGTGCTCATCCTCTTCGCCGGACGAGAATGAAGAAAGGAGCGTCGTCCACAGCGAGCGCACCTTGCTGCGCCGGTAATAATCGCGAATCGTGTTCTGCATGATGCGCTGAAATAGCATCGGCAACTCGCCCGCCGGTCGGTCGCCATATTTTTCGGCGAGCTTCATCATCGAGTCCTGCACGATGTCGAGTGCAGACTCTTCGTTACGCACGGCAAACATCGCCTGCTTGAAAGCGCGGCGCTCAGAAGCGGCGAGAAAATCTGACAGTTCGCGTTGGCTGGCCAGAAACGGGATCCTCGGAATTGTTGGTGGGATGTTATCCCTTTTAAGAAGGCCTTTTGGGCGAACGTCTTGACCAATTGTGGTCTAGGCTTTAACGTTACAGGCTTTTTCGAGCATTTTGCTTAGCTAGGCGATGACGATGACCATGATGACCGGTGCGGAGATTGTAATCAGGTGCCTGCAGGAAGAAAAGGTCGAATTTGTTTTCGGCTATCCTGGAGGGTCTGTTCTCCACATTTACGACGAGTTGTTCAAGCAGGATCAAATCAAGCATATTCTGGTTCGCCATGAACAGGCCGCGGTACATGCAGCCGATGGTTTGGCACGGTCCACCCATCGGGTCGGCGTGGCTCTGGTAACTTCCGGGCCGGGCGCGACCAATGCCGTGACCGGCATTGCGACAGCGTATATGGACTCGATTCCGCTGGTCATCCTCTCCGGGCAGGTGCCGACAACCTATATCGGTCAGGATGCCTTCCAGGAGTGCGATACGGTAGGGATTACGCGTCCCTGCGTGAAGCATAACTTCCTGATCAAGGACGTGCGCGATATCGCCATGACGATCAAGAAGGCCTTCTATATTGCCAATAGCGGTCGGCCGGGCCCGGTCGTGGTCGATATTCCGAAGGATATTACCGCTGCCAAATGCAAGTTCGAGTACCCGAAAGAAGTTCAGATGCGCTCGTATAACCCGGTTGTGAAGGGGCATCTGGGGCAGATCAAGAAGGCCATGCAGTTGTTGCGCGGCGCCAAGCGGCCGATGATTTACACTGGCGGTGGCGTGATTCTATCCAATGCCTCCGAACAGTTGACCACGCTCACGCGTCGTCTCGGATTTCCGATAACCAACACCCTGATGGGGCTGGGTGCTTACCCGGCGACTGATCCTCTGTATCTGGGTATGCCGGGTATGCATGGTACGGTCGAAGCCAATATGGCCATGCAGCATTGCGACGTTTTGCTGGCCATCGGAGCACGTTTTGATGATCGTGTGGTCGGCAATCCGGAGAACTTCAGTTCCCTGCCGCGCAAGATCATTCACGTGGACATTGATCCTTCATCGATTTCAAAGCGCGTCCGCGTGGATGTTCCGATAGTCGGCAACGTTCAGGACGTTCTCGTCGAAATGATCAAGCTACTCGATACCGAACAGACCAAGACGGACATTGCCGAGTGGTGGAAGGATATCGAAGGCTGGCGAAGCAAGCTGTGCATGAATTACAAGATGGACAAGGAAATCATGCCGCAGTACGTCATCGAGAAGCTCTGGGAGGTGACGGGCGGTAACGCAATTGTCACGTCGGACGTGGGCCAGCACCAGATGTGGGCAGCGCAGTACTACAAATTTGACAAGCCGCGTCGCTGGCTTAACTCAGGCGGTTTGGGCACCATGGGTGTTGGTTTGCCCTACGCCATGGGTGCAGCGTTGGCTAATCCGGAGAGCCAGGTCGCCTGCATCACCGGCGATGGTTCGATCCAGATGTGTATCCAAGAGCTTTCGACAGCCAAACAGTTCGGCCTGCCGATCAAGATCATCAATCTCAACAACCGCTATCTGGGCATGGTTCGCCAGTGGCAGGAAATGTTCTACAGTCGTCGGTATTCCCAGACCTACATGGATTCTCTGCCGGATTTCGTCAAGCTGGCCGAGGCCTACGGACACGTCGGCATTCGGGTGGACAAGCCGGAGGATGTCGAACCCGCACTACAAAAGGCTTTCATCGACCACAAGGACGATCTGGTTTTTCTCGATATACGAACCTGTCGGGAGGCTAACGTGTTCCCGATGGTGGCGGCTGGCAAAGGTCTGTCCGAGATGATTCTGGCTGACGAAGAACTGTAAGGGAACGACACTATGCGACACATTATTTCCATCCTTCTGGAAAACGAAGCCGGCGCGCTTTCGCGTGTGGCCGGCCTGTTCTCGGCTCGCGGTTACAACATCGAGACGCTGACGGTGGCACCCACCGAAGATATGTCCTTATCCCGACTGACGATCGTGACCTCCGGCAGCGATGATGTGATCGAGCAGATCACCAAGCAACTGAATAAATTGATCGATGTAATCAAAGTCGTCGATCTCTCTGAAGCCGCGCATATCGAGCGTGAGCTGATGCTCATCAAGGTTCGTGCCTCTGGCAAGGACCGCGAGGAAATGAAGCGTATGGCGGATGTTTTCCGTGGGCGCATCATTGACGTTACCGAGACGACCTATGTTATCGAACTCACAGGTAGCGGTTCCAAACTCGATTCCTTTATCCAGGCAATCGATGCGGGCTTGATCCTCGAAACTGTTCGCACCGGCGTCAGCGGCATTGGTCGCGGTGACCGTATTCTGAAAGTCTAACCCGCATTTTTTCCAGTTTAATTCGTACGAAAGGAACGCCATGAAGGTTTATTACGACAAGGACGCCGATCTCTCACTGATCAAGGGCAAGAAAGTCACGATTGTTGGCTATGGCTCGCAGGGCCATGCCCACGCCCAGAACCTGACCGATTCCGGCGTCAAGGTAACCGTTGGCTTGCGCAAGGGCGGCGCGTCCTGGAGCAAGGTCGAGAAGGCCGGGATCAAGGTCGAGGAAGTGGCCAAGGCCGTCAAGGGCGCCGACGTTGTGATGATGTTGCTGCCGGATGAGAACATCCCAGCGGTGTATTACAACGACGTCGAGCCGAACATCAAGAAAGGGGCCGCGCTGGCCTTCGCCCACGGTTTCAACATTCACTATAATCAGGTCGTGCCACGTGCTGATCTGGATGTGATCATGGTTGCGCCTAAGGGGCCAGGCCATACCGTGCGCTCGGAATTTCTCAAGGGTGGCGGCGTTCCGTCGCTGATCGCAGTTCATCAGGATACTTCCAAGAAAGCCAAGGACATTGCCCTCTCGTACGCGGCGGCCAACGGCGGCACCAAGGGCGGCGTGATCGAGACCAATTTCCGTGAAGAGACCGAGACCGATCTCTTCGGCGAACAGACCGTGCTCTGTGGCGGCGCGGTCGAACTGGTCAAGATGGGCTTCGAGACGCTGGTTGAAGCGGGTTACGCGCCGGAAATGGCCTACTTCGAGTGCCTGCATGAGCTCAAGCTGATCGTCGACCTGATGTACGAAGGCGGCATCGCCAACATGAACTACTCGATCTCCAACAACGCCGAGTACGGCGAGTACGTGACCGGTCCCTCGGTGATCAACGAAGAGTCGCGCTATGCCATGCGTGAGGCGCTAAAGCGCATCCAGAACGGCGAATACGCCAAGGCGTTCATCCAGGAAGGCAAGACCAACTATCCTTCGATGACTGCGCGTCGCCGTCTGACGGCCGAGCATCCGATCGAAACGGTCGGTGCCAAGCTGCGTGACATGATGCCGTGGATCAAGAAGAATAAGCTCGTCGACCAGTCCAAAAACTGATTTGTGAGGCTGCTTGGCAGAGCGTTGTTGCTCGCGCTGCCGTACTTGACGTACTGTCAGCGCGCTCGCGCCTAGCTCTGCCTTCACTTTGGGCGGTGTCACGTGCTGACCCGCCCAAAGTTTTAACTGGGGTTTAAATGAACTATCCGCATCCGATTCTCGCCAAGGAAGGCTGGCCTTTCATCGCCGGCACGCTGGTTCTTGCCATTCTGGTTTCTTCAGCCGGCCTGTGGTCACTGCCGTTCTGGGCGATCTTCATTTTTTGTCTTCAGTTCTTCCGCGATCCGGCTCGCGTTATTGCCGGTGGGCCAAAAAGTGTTGTGGCTCCAGCCGATGGCCGTATCGTCGTCGTCGAGGAGGCTGATGATCCTTACCTGAACCGTCGTGCGCTCAAAGTCAGCGTGTTCATGAACGTGTTCAACGTGCATTCGAACCGCTCGCCGATCGAGAGCACCGTGCAGCAGAAATGGTACACGCCGGGGAGCTTCCTCAATGCGTCTCTGGACAAAGCTTCACTGGAGAATGAGCGCTGTGCGCTGCATCTTAGGACGGTGGATGGGCGCGACGTCACCTGCGTCCAGATTGCCGGCCTGGTTGCCCGCCGCATCCTGAATTACGTTGACGCGGGAACGCCGCTGACGGCAGGTCAGCGTTATGGTTTCATCCGTTTCGGTTCGCGGGTTGATGTCTACATGCCCCTCGACACCAAGGTGAACGTGGTGATCGGCGAGAAAGTTTCCGCTTCGAGTACCGTGCTGGCCGAGCTGTCGTAAGGCAAGCCCGGCTGCTTCGGGTCGCCGCATTTCCGGATGTCGCTGCAACAGCGTCAGCACGCCATTCTGGCGATGCATACCTGGAGATCCGCATGAAGATTGCCTTATTTATTGGCCTGCAGGCTTGCGTGTGCCAGTGATTCTGGCATAGCCAATCGTTGCGCAGAAAAAGAGAAGTGAGAGCAAAATTTCGCTGATAGCTAGCCACTGGCTGGCCCCGGTCTCACTGGTCGCGCGCACGATGCCCTCGGTCAAGTAAAGCAGGATCAGCATCGAAGCCCACTGGTAGGTGTAACGACGTCCATTCAGAATGCCGAAGAGTGGCGCCAGTAGCGGAAGGCATTTGAGGACCAGCCAGGACCCGCCAGGCTGGATCGGAGCGAGGCGCAATTCCCAGGCCAGACAAAGAAAAATCAGGGCGATCAGGCTGAAGCAGGCGGTGAGGTAGAGGTGGCGGCTAGTCATCGTGGGCTGTTTGAAAGTGATAGTTTGGCACGGCAAACCCACTATAGGGATCTTATGATTCACCGGCTTTCCTGTTCGCGAGCTTTCGCCACACGTGTTTTTCGACGATTTGTCGAAGAGAATTTCGCTCAAATCAGCGGCAGCCTGGCGTATACGACACTTCTGTCGATGGTACCGCTGGTCGCCGTCGTGCTGGGCATCCTGTCTGTACTGCCCAGCTTTCTCGGAATTGTTGATCAATTCGATCAGTTCGTTGTGCGCACCCTCCTGCCGCATCGTAGCGCCGGGATCATCGTCCAGTACGTCGTGCAATTCTCGAAAAATGCGATGGATGTCACGCTGGTCGGTTTGT
>JANNNT010000397.1:0-5371 GCA_031398685.1 Rhodocyclaceae bacterium
GGCGCCGAATAATAGATGATGTCCTGATAGTCGATGGCTGGATAGCGCGCGGTGGACCAGGTCGGTTCGGTCATCGTCAGCCAGTGCCGGAATGCCTTCAGCCGCCATTCGAGCATGAACGCCGGCTCGTTCTTCCGGGCCGAAATCAGGTGGATGGTATCCTCGGTCAACCCACGCGGTACGGTATCGGCATCGACATCGGTGACGAAGCCGTGCCGGTATTCGTTGCCAATCAACTCATCGAGTCTGCTGGCTGCTTCTGTCATGAGGATTCTCCAAGGTTTGCTGCCGCCCCGGAGGCGCGGCGCGACCGGCGAAGCACGCTCAGGTCCACTGTTTCGACAACCGGCTGGCTCATTTGCTTCAGCGTGATCTGTTCCAGGGCCTGGAGCATGACTTGATTGACCATTTGCCAATGCGAGCGAACCTGGCATCCTGTTTCGTAGCTGCATAAACCGGGGGTTATGCTGCATTCAGTCATGCCGATCGGTCCATCAATGGCCTTCAGGATCTGGGCCGTTGAAATCTCTGCCGGTGGCCGGGAGAGCTTGTAGCCTCCTTTGGTGCCACGCAGCGAGACAACAATTCCCTCGTGAATAAGAATCTTGAGGATCTTGCTCACCGAAGGCGCCGGCAAACCGGTTACGGACCCGATCTCGGCAACGCTTCGCGTCCGCTCTGGCTCTTTCGCCATCGAGGTCAAGATGATCGTTCCGTAGTCAGCCATTTTGCTGATTCTCAACATATCGCTTATCTTCGTGAAAACATACAGGACTAATATAGTCCTAATTACGCACGGACGCAAACAGTGTTCGAATTCCTTGAGCGATGTGGCAGATGGCCATGTTGCAGGCGTTGGAATTTTGTTTGCGGCATAAGATACATATATTATATTGCTTATGCGTCGAATGCTTGCTAGCATCGGGACTCAAGCCGTCAGGTTCTCAACCCAATCGCTACCCACCACCGTTTTTTAGGCGCCCTGAAATGGCAAAAAAGTTTCCGCTGTATCCAAAACATCCCGAGCGAATTTGCTGGGGGTGCGACAAGTATTGCCCGGTGGATTCGCTAAATTGCGGCAACGGGTCCGGCCGGACTCAGCACCCGGCTGAGTTGCTCGGCGATGATTGGTATCTGTGGGGAGATTGGGGTATCGAAGTCCCCGCAACAGGGGTGCCGGAAGAGCCTTCTAAAAACTGATGCCGGGCACACCGGAGTCACAAGTCGCGGATCAGTTCATCTCGTACAAACGATCGTAATTCGTCAATGCCAGTCATCCGACGAATGCTCGGACTCGAACTGCTCGCGGTCGCGTGCAAACAGGGCGGCAAGTTCATCGCGTCCGGCCTTGACCGCAGAAGCACGGCTTGCCTCGTCCTTAAAAACCTGGATACGTGCTTCCAGGTTGCGAACATTGTGGCGCCGGAAAATATTGGCCATGTCACGCGCCCGAAATCGATCAATACCCAACACCTCGAGCGTATGCCGTCCTGCCTTGAGCGCGGCTTCGAAGGTTTCGCGTTCGATAAGGTCCACCCCGCGTGATCGCAGTTCGACGTAATGCATCACGTTGCGTGCGCGGGCGATCATTTTCAGTCCCGGGAAGTTCTTGCGTACGATATCGGTGAGCAACAGACTACCCTCGACATTATCAATCGCATTCACAATCAGCGTGGCTTGGGCTGCACCGGCCGCGTGCAAGAGATCAAGGCGCGACGCGTCACCATAAAAAACCTTATAGCCGAACGTGCGCAGCAACTCGATTTGATCCGGGTCATGATCCAGCACCACCGCATTGATGCCGTTGGCAAACAGCAGACGGCCTACGATCTGCCCGAAGCGGCCAAAACCGGCGATGATGACGCGCGTCTCTTTTTCGTCGAGGCCATCGATTTCGTCGGCATCCTCTTTTCCCTTGCCCGCACATTCGATGCGTGCGCTCCACCAATCGTGCGCCAGCAGCAACAGCGGCGTGGTGGTCATCGAAAGCGCGACGGTCATGTTGAGCAACGCCGCCCATTCGTCGGTCAATACTCCCGCCGTCCGGGAGGCGCCAAATACTACAAAGCCGAATTCACCGCCTTGCGAAAGCAAAATGGCAAACAACCCGCGCTGGCGAGAACTCACCCCGATGATGCGCGCAGTGAGCCAGAGCGTTGCAAGTTTCAGAGTAAGAAAACCGACGACCAGTATCGCCACCGTACCGGGCTGACTCACCAGCAGCCCAAAATCAATCGCCATTCCGACCGAGATAAAGAAAAGCCCCAACAGCAAGCCTTTGAACGGCTCGATGTCAGTCTCCAGCGCGTGACGGTATTCGGAGCTTGCCAGCAACACACCGGCGATAAACGCACCCAGGCCCATCGATAGTCCGACGAGCGACATGATCTGCGCGATGCCGATGACCAGCAGTAAGGCAAACGCCGTGAACACTTCACGCAGATTGGTTCTGGCCACCAGTCGCAACAGGGGGCGCGTTAAGTAGAGGCCGATGATGATTACCGCTGCGAAAGCGCCAAGCGCTTTCGCCACGGCCATCCAGCCCGGGGCCTGGAAGCCTGCCCCGCTGGCGGTTACCACCGCCACCCCCAGGAGCGGAATGATGGCTAGTAATGGAATGGCGGCAATATCCTGAAAGAGCAGCACCGCGAAGCTTGATTGGCCGGTCGGTGTTGTCAGCAAATTGCGCTCTTTCATGGTGGCTATCGCAATCGCGGTCGATGAGAGCGCCAAAGCCAGCCCAACGACCACAGCGGCGGTCCAGTCCAGGCCGACGGCTACCGCACCCAGAGCGAGCGCTGCGCCCGTCAGTCCCAGCTGCAGCGCCCCGCCGCCGAAAACACTTTTGTGCATTTCGATCAGGCGTTTCGGTTCAAGCTCCAGCCCGATCACAAACAGCATCAGCACTACGCCAAATTCGGAGAAGTGCATGATGGACTCGACGTCAGAAACAAAATTAAGCCCCCACGGCCCAATCAGGATTCCGGCAATCAGGTAGCCCAACACCGCGCCCAGTTTGAAGTGCCACGCGAGGGGTACGCATATCACCGCAGCAGCAAGATAGATCAGCGCATCATTCAGCATCACTTGGCCTCCGGATTTCTGTCTCCGCTTACGGGCGAGGGGACCACACGGTCAGTCGATCACAAAACGCTATCGACGCCGCCACAATTTCGTCTTCCGAAACCACGTGTGCACCATGCAGTGTGAGTGACGGTTCCCACACCATGCCGCAGAATTTAGCGGTCTGGCGAATCGGCGCCTCGAATTCCTCGAAGGGCAATTGATGTGCGCCGGTCTCGGCAAAGGATGATTCCTGCCCTCCGGTGGTGGCCACCCAAAGGCAGTGTTTGCCGCGCAGCGCATCGCCACCTTCGCCGTAAGCCCAGCCGCGCAGAAGCACCACGTCAAACCAGTGTTTCAACATGGCCGGCACGCTGTACCAGTAAATCGGGTGCAGCCAGACCACGAGGTCCGCTCGCATCAATGCCGCCTGCTCTGCGACAACATCAATATCAAAATCGGGATACAGATCGTAGAGAGAGTGCACTTCGAGTCCGGGTAGGTCGCGCACCGCCGCAAGCATGGCGCGGCTGGCTCGCGAGCGCTGTGGGTACGGGTGGGCGTGAATAATCAGAATCATCAGTGAAGCATATCGCACAATCTTGAGGAGCCGCTATGGCGACGATCCCTGCATTCTGGTACTTGACTGAGCGGTGCTCCATGTCTGAAGTTGCGAAGCGAATTCTCGTGCTACTTGAAAGGATGAAACCTGCCCAAACATACTCAATTCAAGCCACCTTGGAGTAAAGATCATGGGCGCCAGACCCGAGTTTGCCGTTCCCCAATACCTTCTAGACGATTCAGCGCCAACGCGGCCTTCAGGCGAAACTGGGGTGCCGGTCGTTGATGATGGCGCAGCCCTGGATAACTATTCCCAGGCCGTTTCCTCGGTAGTGGAACGGGTTGGACCGGCGGTCTGTCTGGTCGAAGTGAGAAACAAGCAGCACGGCGGGCACGGCTCCGGGTTCGCCATTGCGCCCGACGGCCTGGTCATTACCAACAGCCACGTCGTCCATCATGCCGAGCAGATCGTTGCGCATTTTCCCGATGGCCGAAAATTCATCGCCCGCCTGATTGGTGAAGATCCGACCAGCGATGTCGCTTTGTTGCGTATCGACGCAGGGGAAGTACCCTTCGTCCCACTCGGCCAGTCCAGCGCTTTGCGTGTCGGTCAAATTGCCATTGCCATTGGCAATCCTCTGGGATTCCAGGCGACGGTGACCGCGGGCGTGGTTAGCGCGCTCGGTCGCGCGTTGCCGTCATCCCACGGCCGGATGATCGACGATGTCATTCAGACCGATGCCGCACTGAATCCCGGCAATTCGGGCGGCCCGTTACTGAATTCGAGAGGGGAAGTAATCGGGGTCAACACCGCCATCATTCCGGGCGCACAGGGTATTTGTTTCGCCGTGGCCGTCGATCTGGTCCGAGTGGTTATTGGTGACCTGATCCGTTTCGGCCGCATGAGACGCGCTTATATCGGTGTGGCCGGTGCGGATATCCGATTGCCCAGGCGCGCCTTGAGCAAGCTGAATCTGGTCGAAGATCGAGCCGTGCATCTGATCGGAGTCGAAACCAACAGTCCTGCAGCCCGCGCCGGCCTGCGTGAGGGCGATGTTCTGCTGACCTTGGGCAATAAGGCGACCAGCGGGGTCGCCACTTTGATGCGTCTGCTTGATGGGGAAACGATCGGGGTTTCGTGCGAAATGAGCATCTTGCGCGGATCACAGATCATGACCGTGGGCATTACGCCAACGGAATTAACTGCCGGTGATTCTTCACGCCGGTAGATGGGGAACACTCCTAGCCAGGAGGCCGCCCCAGGCGCCCCAATTTTCGATTCGGGCATCCGATACTCACATCAAAATACCGCGAGGGCCGGCAGGCGTTGATGCCCTGCGACAGAACCCGTTCTCTGCGCTATCGGTTGAGCCTCAATAATTAGTGATCGATCAGGAACAAATTTTCGCAAATCGTTGTCTTTAGATTAAATTTTCCTTTTTCGGAAATCTCTTCAAGATGGCCGATAAAAGCAACTTTTCAAGTTTGAAACGGGGGGGCCGCAACACATATCACTGAAGGAAAGAAAGTCATGCACAAGCCGCTACCGATGTACAAGATGAAAGAAGGGGTTATTTGGCTACCCGCCGATGCGCCTTCGCCCAAACCGATCAAGATCGACTCCCCGGCCCTGGAAGTTATGACCGATCTGCGGCAGGTCTTTGCCGTGACGGTGGTCGCTAGCGAGAGCATCTCCCGGGCCACTCAGATAATGATTGCGCGACGCGTACGACTGCTGCTGGTCGTA
>JANNNT010000420.1:0-2378 GCA_031398685.1 Rhodocyclaceae bacterium
CTGATGACCATTACCCGTGGCGTGAATGCTTACATCGTCATATCCACGACCAGTAAAGCCCGTAAATATGGGGTTATCAAACTTGACATCAACCGTAGCGGCGTTGCTTACCGAGGCTGCAACAGTGCAGACAAGAAAGGCAAGAGTGTTTGCGTGTGTTGTCATTTTTTTCTCATCGTGTAAGTGGATGAACATCATAAGCACGCACCGTGCCACATTCATTAAACCCAGTCTTTGGAGGCTCTGCGGCCTCCGCTTGGCTACTTTAAAGTTGCAGAAGTCAACCGTACCGACAAGCATTTATATTCAAATTGAATGAGGTTTCGTACCCCAACCTCAGAATCCGTGAATTAATTCACACAAACGGAGTGTTGTTATTGGAAATTTCAGACTGGAGCGTCGTACCGGGCCGTTTATCCGCGTTTTCATATGTAAAATTTTTCGACAACCAGCGTCTTCCTTGAGAAGGAAACGCAAGCGCCGCACTCGTAGACGAAGAGTGTCACACCATTTTTTGATAGTCGCCATAGCCCCGGGACGCCCGTCAACAGGCGATCTGCACATGCAAATCTTGGAAATCACTGTGCTATTGAATTTAATGACGAATGCCTGGACACTCCATACGCTCTCCAACTGAAAACTGGCCTTTCCCTTTTCAGGGACACAAGCTGAAGATTGTGGTCTATCCTGCAAGTTACTCCATTTCCAGATCGTCCTTGCCCCTATCCTCCACGGGGATTTTGTCCGGGCCTTGACTTCGCCATGCCGTGTTGAGCAGATGCACTACAGAAATGGGATTACTTCAAAGTCATCATAGGAGATTCGATCATGCAAAGAAAATCGCAGCTATTTTTTGCCATCGTGCTTCTGTGCACCGTGATCGCCGGGTACGTCCTGGTGACCCGGAACTCCAAGCCACCCTCTCTGGCACAAGAGAATCCCCCGCCGACCATTCCAGCGCCTACTCCTGCACCCGTGGCGCTGGCTCCCGCCGAGCCGGTGATCCGCAACCCGCTGGAGACGGAGGCAACGATGGATGCGCTCCCCGAACCGGGCAAGGCCGACGCACTGCTGCTCAAGGCTCTGGACAAGGGTCTGGGCAAGAAGTGGCTGGCGCTCATCGTGCCCGACGAATTGATCCGCCATATCGTGGCCACGGTAGATAACCTTCCACGCAAGGTTCTGCCCGCGTTGGTGGTACCGCTGAAGCGGGTTCAGGGCACCTTCGCGGCTTCCGGGAGTGGTGATACCTTGTCGATCGATTCAAGCAATTCGCTGCGTTATGCGGCCTATGTCCAGCTCATCCAGCCCGTCGATTCTGTAAAGCTGGTTTCGGTGTATCGACGGTTTTATCCGTTGTTCCAGCGCGCCTATGCCGATTTGGGCTATCCCAAAGCCTATTTCAATGATCGCCTGGTCGAAGCGATTGACGACTTGCTCGCCGCCCCGGACCTTGAGGAACCCGCCAGGCTGGTGCAGCCCAAGGTTCTCTATGAATTTGCCGATCCAGAACTGCAGGCGCGCTCTGCCGGTCAGAAAATCCTGATCCGCCTGGGACGCGACAACGCCGCTCCAATCAAGGTCAAGCTGCGCGAAATCCGCCAACAGGTGGCGCGCGCTCCGGGTGCTTAATGAGCCGGATGCACGACGTCGACAACGTTCAGCAGAGGTCGGCTGACCCCTGGTGCGTCGAGGCACGTCATCAATCCAGCGTGGCGCCCGTTTCCTTCGCCACCCGCCCCCATTTGGTGGCCTTGGACTTGACGAAGGCCGCGAAATTCTCGGGCGTGTCGCCGACGTAATCCGATCCGGTATCGGCAAGTACCTTCTGGAACTCAGGCGTCTTCATGAATTTGAGCGCCGCGTCGTTGATTTTGGTGATGACGTGCTTCGGTGTCTTGGCTGGCGCAAAGAAGCCATACCAGCCATAGGACTCCACACCGGCCAATCCGGCCTCGGCGAAGGTTGGCACATCCGGAAGCTGCTGCGGCGAGCGCTTCACGACGATACCGGCGACCGCCCCGCCGGCAAAGATCATCACTACCGTGCCCAGCGGATGCATGCGCAGCTTGCGGCCCACCGTGATGGGCACGTAGACGAAATCGTCGAGCAGGCGCACAAACACGAACAGGGCGGTGGCTGAATAGGCCCTCGTCGGCACCTCCGGGAAATCGGTGGCCGCCACCAGCACCACCAGCAGGCTACCGAGAACCGAGCCGACGTAGGGAATCCAGGCCAGCACGGCGCCGTTGGCCCAGGTAGCGCAGGAGTTGGCGGCCGATCTTGTGCGCGATATGCAGATGGCTGCCCATCAAGCCGGTGAAGTCGTCGCGGAAGAGGACGAGCAGCCGTCAGTCCGTGTCGGCCCATGCCTGGGC
>JANNNT010000472.1:0-2603 GCA_031398685.1 Rhodocyclaceae bacterium
AGACCGGTTTTTTCAACGGTGCGCTTGAAACGGCGAATCGCAACTTCGAACGGCTCATTTTCCTTCAGGCGAATGGCTGGCATTAACTCTATCCTAATTTCAAAAATCGGCAGGTTACAACTGAGCCGGGCATTATAAACAAAGCTTGGTGAAAGTTCCAAGCGCTTTATTGTTTGTTTTGTTTGAAGCCCGTTAAAATGCCGCCCATGCTTATTCTTGGAATTGAATCCTCCTGCGACGAAACGGGGATTGCGCTTTATAGCACCGATGCGGGCGGTGTACTCCTTTCACACGCCCTGCACTCCCAGATCCTGATGCACCGGGAGTACGGCGGGGTCGTCCCTGAACTCGCCTCGCGCGATCATATCCGGCGCACCGTACCCTTGCTGCGCAAGGTAATGGCCGACAGCGGGCGCTCGCTCAACGAGCTTGACGCCATCGCCTACACCCAAGGCCCGGGACTGGCAGGTGCCTTGCTGGTTGGCGCTGCGTTTGCCGAAGGTTTGGCCGCCTCACTCGGCATTCCAACCGTTCCTGTACATCATCTCGAAGGCCATTTGCTCTCGCCTTTGCTCTCAAGCAATCCACCGCGATTTCCGTTTGTTGCATTGCTTGTTTCAGGCGGACATAGCCAGTTGATGCGCGTAACCGGCGTTGGCAAGTACCAGTTGCTGGGCGAAACACTGGACGACGCGTCCGGCGAAGCGTTCGACAAAACAGCCAAATTGCTTGGCCTGCCCTACCCCGGCGGCCCGGCTCTAGCTGAACTGGCGGAGCACGGCCGGCCGGATGTGGTCAAACTGCCACGCCCGATGCTGCACTCGGGCGATCTGGACTTTAGCTTCAGCGGCCTGAAAACGGCTGTATTGACCAAAGTACGCGAAATCGGTTCGCCCGACGAGCAACAATGTGCTGATATCGCACGCGGTTTCCAGGATGCGATTGTCGAGGTGCTGGTCAAGAAATCGATGCGCGCGGTCAAGGAGAGCGGCCTGAAGCAACTGGTGGTCGCCGGCGGCGTTGGCGCCAACCGCGAATTGCGCCGCCAGCTCGATGCGCAGGCCGCTAAAGCGAGAATTTCCGTCTTCTATCCGGAGCTTGAGTTCTGCACCGATAACGGCGCCATGATCGCACTGGCCGGGGCCTTGCGTTTCCAGGCCGGCGTATTGACCAAACCGGCCGGCGCCTTCGCCGTACGGCCGCGCTGGCCGTTGGCTGAATTAACGACCTGACGCGGCCTTTCTCTTGCCGCCGATCTTCGGTTCAGTCCCTGCCATCAGGCGTTGCAGGTTTTGCCAGTGTTTGCCGATCAGGGCCATCGCAATGATGCCGACAACCGGCAGCATCACGTCACTTCCCCAGAGAAAGAAAGCGAACATCGGCGTGGCGGCGGCCGCAACCAGGGCGGCCAGGGAGGAATAGCGCAGCGTAAAGGCAATGAACAGCCAGGTAGCGAGCGTTGCCAACCCAAGCACAGGATCAATCGCCAGCAACACACCGGCGGCGGTAGCGACGCCTTTGCCGCCCTTGAATTTTAGGAACACCGGGTAAAGATGTCCGAAGAAAACGGCCAGGGCGACAAGCCCAGTGCCGCCCTGCTCCAGGCCATAACCCGCGCCGTACTTCTGGGCGAGAAAAACGGCCAGCCAGCCCTTGGCCGTATCGCCGAGCAAGGTAATTATGGCCGCGCCCTTGTTGCCGCTACGCAGCACGTTGGTCGCCCCCGGATTCTTCGAACCGTAGCTGCGCGGGTCGGCCAGGCCAAAAAGGCGGCTGCACACCACGGCGAACGAGATGGAGCCTAGAAGGTAGGCCATCACGATGGCGGACAGGGCGATCAAAAAATTGGTCATGGATGAATCCCGGAAACGCGAAGGATGACTGGGTTAAAGGTTAGAATGCGTTCCCTACGCACACTATCGGGCTCAACCGTTCCGCCCGGTCAATGATTTTACACCGACCTGACATATTGCCGCATGGACATCATCTTTATCGACGACCTCCGAATCTCGACCCTGATCGGGATTTACCCGCGTGAAAAGTCGGTGCCGCAAACGGTTGAAATGTCCTTGCAGATCGGCACCTCGACCGCGAATGCGGGAGCCAGCGACACTATCGGCGACACCATCGACTACGCGGTGGTCGTCGAACGGCTGCGCGCTGAACTGGCTGCGCAGCATTTCAATCTGCTTGAAAAACTTGCCGAATACGTAGCCGGGCTTCTGCTTGAAGACTTCGGTGCCACTTGGGTGCGCGTCTCGATTGCCAAGCTCGGCATGATGCGTGGGGTGAAACGCGTCGGCGTGATCATCGAACGCGGGAGCAAATCCTGATCAGCCCTTTAACGCCACCGTCACGACCGTCGGCGACAGCGCGCGCATCAGGTCATGCGGATGCACGCCGACAAGAAAGCCGCGCCGGCCGCCGTTGATGTAGATCAGCGGCAAATCGAGGATGCTTTTCTCGATGCAGATCGGCATCTTCTTTTTGGTTCCGAACGGGCTGGTTCCGCCGACCAGAAAACCGGTATGCCGATTGGCAACTTCCGGTTTGCACGGCTCGACTTTCTTGCATCCGATCTGCCGCGCCAGTTCCTTGGTCGA